>JAFTQY010000008.1 GCA_017462505.1 Clostridia bacterium | reverse complement strand
ACTTATTGAATTTTCAACAGATACAGCTACGTTTATATCAGCCTTAAAAGATTATCGCTTTGAATATAATTTATTTCAACAACTTGCTATTTCTGGGAATATTAAGCACGAATTTCACATACAAGAAATATCAAATCTTGTCGATATTAAGTTAGAAAAATTATTGACATTTTGCTCTAAGTAAAAAGTTGTTTAAAAGGTTCAATTTAGGTTGGTTAATGGTCACCAAAAGCGTATAATCCGAACTATATCTTCATAACGAAAGCTCGGTTGTTTTTTTGAGACAACACTTGAAGGTTTTAATTTGGCGAAAAATTGGCGAATAAACGCGGAATCCCTTTATTTTAAAGGAGTTCCGCATCGCACTTTTAGGTTCGAATCCACCTCTGCCCACCAAAAACGACCTAATTCGAACCACTCGGATTAGGTCGTTTTTATTCAAGCCGAAAGGCTTGGTATGTAATCGCGGCTTGCCGTGTATGTCATTTCGACTTGATTACATACAATTAAAATTGATTACACTTCGCTATTACGAATTCCATACACCGCCTCGGCGGTGATTTTTATTTTAGTACAATCATCCAAGCGCACGCCGTAGTGCCATTTAGGATATTTTGCTTGCTTTTTACTTTAATTTGTGATATTATTTTAATGAGATAATTACTATTGTTTTTCGATTGTTATAATATTATGGAAGATAAAAAAGGAGGAAACAAATGAGAGCACCTTATCAAGTTCTTGTTATCCCCTATAAAATAGTCGATAACGCACCTATTTACTGTATTTTTAAGCGGTCAGATAGTAACGATTGGCAATTTATTGCTGGTGGTGGTGGTGAAGCGAACGAATCCCCCTTAGAAGCCGCAAAGCGTGAAGCTTTTGAAGAAAGTGCCTTAGTCTCAAACGAGTGGAGAGAATTGCATAGCATTTGTTACCTGCCTATCATAGTTATTTCCAAAAAACATAGAAATCATTGGGATAATAATACTTATGTTATTCCCGAATATTCTTTTGCTGCAAGTTTCAATAAAGATATTGTTTTATCAAAAGAACACAGGAATTTTGTGTGGATGAGATATGAAGAAGCTATTAAACTGTTAAAATGGGATTCAAATAAAACAGCGTTGTTTGAATTAAATTGTTTACTTACAAACGCCATTGATATATAATAGCATAAAAAGTCAAGATTTACAAAGTCGATTTAGATATAATAAAATCGCGGAGGATGAAAATGGATTGGATTCAAGGAATACAAAAAGCGATTGATTATATTGAAGAACATATTACCGAAGAAATTGACTATGAAGAAGTGGCTAAGCGCGCGTATTCGTCAACTTTTCATTTTCAAAGGGTGTTCGCAATTATGTGTGGCTTTACGCTTGGGGAGTATATCCGTAGAAGAAGATTAACGCTTGCAGGGCAGGATTTATTAAATAAGAAAATGAAAGTTATCGACGTAGCTTTTAAGTACGGATATGAAACGCTCGAAAGCTTTTCCCGCGCCTTTCAAAAATTTCACGGTATCATGCCGTCGCAAGTGAAAAACGGTTGTGCCTTAAAATCCTTTTCTCGTCTTTCCGTTAGACTTGATTTAATTGGAGGAACTGAAATGAACTACAAAATTGAAGAGAAGGCTGAAATGATTTTACTTGGCTACAAAAAGCGATTTACAGGCGTTCCTTACGGAGAAGAAAGAACAAAGCAAGAAGAAGCTTTTTTTACAAGCACACGCGCAAAACAATGGCTTTTAATCGGTGCGTCCTCCAACTATGAAAATGATTATTGCGTGGTAACTAATATTAGTGACGACGGCTATGATTTTTATATTGCGTATGAAGTAGACGAATGGACGAGAAAGGAATTGTTTAATCCAAAAACCACGGGTGTTGATTTTATGGATAAAATGGGGTTTGAAACGCTTGTTATTTCTAAACAAACGTATGCCGTTTTTGAAACCGAAAAGAAAAAACGTCCTATTGCCGATTATACCGATATTCGCAAAAAAATTGTAACGGAGTGGCTGCCGACCTCGGATTATGTTTTTGCAAACGCTCCCGAAATAGTCGCAATGCATTGGCGACCTAACGGCGAAAGAGCAAAAGAAAGATATATAGAAATCTGCCTGCCAATTGAGAAGAAATAAAACGGTTGAATAATTTATCGACAAACATTAAAAAATTAATAAAAAACGATAAATTTTAATTGACAAGCATAAAATATTTTGTTATAATATTTTCGTCGAATGGAACGACAGATTTTTTTTGTTGGGAGGATGTGCAATGAAAAATATAAGTAAAATTGCGAAAGTTGTAACAAAAGTGGTGGAAATATTTCATTGGGTTGCTGTCGGCTTAATGATAGCTGCAACAGCTTGTGTGATGGTTGCGCCGTCGTGGGTAGGATATTTTGTCGGCTTTGACCAAAAAGAATGTTGTGGGGCAGAACTGGGGATATACACCTTTGAAATAACTGCGGAAGTAGTCGACGGAAAAGTTGACAAAACGGCATTTCTACTGTTTGGTATTGGGGCGCTTTGTATTCTCGTCTTAATGGCAATGATTTTTAGGAATTTATATTTAATTATTAAGAAATCCGAGAGAACAACCCCGTTCCAAAAAGAAAACGTTCGTATGTTCCGTGAAATCGGTTTCTTTTCTATCGCTGTTCCCGTGGTTGGTTTTATTATGAGCGTTATCGCCCGTTTAGTGCTTGGCGCGGAAAGGGCAGAAATTTCAAACGGGTTTGAGGGCTTGGTCATGGGTGTTGTCGTTCTGTGTATCACGCAGTTTTTTGCGCGTGGAATAGAAATTCAAAACGACGTTGACGGTCTTATATAAGGTTTTTTATGGGTAAAATTGTATTGCGGTTAGACAGAATGATGGTGGAGCGGAAAATATCTCTCAACGAGCTTGCGGAACGAGTGGGGATATCCAACGTGAATCTGTCGAAAATTAAAAATAATAAGGTAACAGCCGTTCGTTTTTCGACGCTTGCGGCAATATGTGAAGTGCTTGATTGTCAGGTCGGGGATATTCTTGAATACCAAAAATAAAACTGCTTTCATGCTTTCGAAGTGGTTGAGTTTTTTTGATATTACAGCATTTTTACTCAAAGGCCTTGCGGGAAATAAGCATTGCGAAAAAATAAGTCGCTTTTTTCTTTTTGGATATTGACAGAAAAAGGGAAAAGTAGTATAATAAATCAGGTCGGCACAACGGACCGAAAATAGGAGTAAAAAATATGGAAAAAGCGGTGTTGGAAATTTTCCCCAGAGTGTTCCTTGCGGGTAAAACGCAAAAATTGTACGCAAAAATCGACGGCGTTTGCGCCAAAGATAAGGTTATGATCAAGGTGCAACCGATGGAAATTTACGCGGTCAAGCACACGGAAATGTACCGTATCGACGAGGAAGAACGTAACAGCTATTGCGAGATGAAAGCGGAGGGCGACGGGGTGTATTCCTGCGAATACCCGTTCTTTGGCGAACAGAAATACGACGTAAAGATCATGGTCGGCGACGAGCGGTTGCTTTGGTCGCACGTGTATTCGTTAAACGAAGATTTGGCGGCTTTGAAAGCCTACAAGGGGGATACCCATTTACATTCTAACCGTTCGGATGGCGAGGGAACGCCGTTTGAAGTGGCATGCGGTTACCGTGCGGCGGGGTATGATTTTATCGCCATCACCGATCATCACAAATACGCGCCGTCGTTGGAAGGGAAAGCGGCGGTGGAAAAATGGACGAAAACGTACCGCGTATTTAGGGGCGAAGAAGTGCATAACCGCGATATGGGGTATTTCCATATCATCAATTTCGACGGCGACAGCAGTGTAAACGAGGTTGTGGAAACACAGCCCGAATATATTGAGAGCGAAATTGAAAAAATCCTTGCCAAAGAGGATATTCCCGACGTGGTCGTGGATAAATACGATTGCGCGTATCGAATTTTTGTGGCGCAGGAAATCCAAAAACGGGGTGGTCTGGCTATTATGGCGCACCCGTACTGGGACGTTTACGGCGAATATCACATGCCTGCGGCAACGACGGAATACCTGTTAAAACGGGGCACGTACGACGCTTGGGAGCTTTTGGCGGGGGACGATCGCGACGGCAACGGCGATAATCTGCAAATCGCCCTGTGGGGGGATCTTCGCGCGCAAGGGTACAAAATCCCCGCGGTCGGCGCGTCCGATTCGCACAGTTGCACAAGGGACGATTCGCTGTTTAATCATCAGTTCTCGTTGGTATTTGCGGACGGATTTGACGGCATTAAATCGGCAATCAAGGCGGAACGCAGTGTGGCGGTGCTGTCCTTTAACGACGAAAACTTTTTGGCATTCGGTTCGTTGCGGTACGTGAAATACGCGCGGTTTTTATTAAAAGAATATTTTCCTGCGTATAAGCAATTGACGGCGAAACATGCGGCGGCGATGCTGGCGGAAGACGGCAAGGCGGTTGCCGCGGCGGAGGACGAGATTTCGGCGTTTAACAACAAATTCTTTGCGTTTTAAGGGTACAGAAAACAAATAAGCTCGGCTATGCAATTCGACGGTGCATAGCCTCTTTTTTAATAGGAAAAACGCGGAAAGGCGGGCGCTTGATCGGGAAAATAAATTGATAAGCAGGTTTACAAAGCCGCAAGGCGCGAAAAAAAGGATTTTGTGTAAGAAAAAAGCGTTTTTTTGGATAATCAACACATAATTTCACCTTATTTTCATTGTAAAAACGAAAAAAGTTTGCTATAATAATAAAAACTATCAAATTAGGAGAGTATGCCCTTTTACGGGAGAAACACGAAAAATGACGGCTGTAAAGTTTGAAAAAGTGCATTTTTCCTATACGACGGACGACGCGCAGGACGACAACGTTTTTGCCGAGGATACCGCCTTTTCTTTGGACGGAGTGGATTTTTCCGTGGAAGAGGGGGAATTTGTCGCCGTTTTGGGGCATAACGGGAGCGGGAAATCCACGCTCGCGCGGTTGACGAACGGTTTGCTGTCGCCTTCGGGCGGCGAGATCACTGTGTTTGGTTTGGACGCGAAAAATCCCAAAAATCTTTTTGAGATACGCAAGCAGGTGGGGATCGTGTTCCAAAATCCCGACAACCAGACGGTGGCGTCTATCGTCGAGGACGACGTGGCGTTCGGTCCTGAAAATATCGGTATTAAGCGGGAAGAGATCGGACAGCGTATTTCGTTTGCGCTGGACGCGGTGGGCATGCGCGAGTTTAGAAACGCAACGCCGTCCCGTCTTTCGGGCGGTCAAAAACAGCGAATCGCGTTGGCGGGCGTGTTGGCGTTAAAGCCCCGCGTGATGATCTTGGACGAGGCGACGGCGATGCTTGACCCTCGCGGCAGAAAAGAGGTTATGGACGTGGTTTTGCGGCTCAACCGCGAAGAAAAGATCACGGTGATTTTGATTACGCATTTCCCCGAAGAGGCGATGCTTGCCGACCGCGCGATCGTTATGAGCGGGGGACGTATCGTAATGGAGGGGAAACCCGCCGATATTTTTGCGCGGGAAGAGGAGCTTGAAAAATATTCCTTGACGTTGCCTCGGCAAATTCGCGTATGCCGCGGATTGCGCCAAGGGGGCTTGGATATCGCCGATACCATGGACGAAAATGCGATTGCGGAGGGCGTTTTGTCTGCTTTTGGCGGCGTGATAACGCCCAGCGAAACAGATAAAAATATCAAAACGGTGGGGGACGGTACGCGTTCAACGCCGATTAGCCCCGAAGAGGGGGGCGTAGGCGCGGTGTATTGTGAACACCTGTCCTTTGTCTACAACCCCAAATCCCCTTTTGAAACGCACGCGCTCGATAACGTGCATTTGCAGATCAACGCAGGGGACTTTTTCGGGATTATCGGGCACACGGGTAGCGGTAAATCGACTTTTGTGCAGCATTTAAACGCCCTCTTAAAAGTGCCGTCCGCGCAGAAAAAATACAAAGAGAAAAAGCCCAAAAAGGGACAGCCCTTGCCGCCGAAAACGGTTTTGACGGTCAACGGGTTCGATTTAACGGATAAAACGACGGATTTTAAGGCGCTCCGCAGTAAGGTCGGCATGGTTTTTCAATATCCCGAATATCAGCTGTTTGCCGAAACGGTGTTTGAGGACGTGGCGTTCGGGCTGAAAAATTTTGCGCCTAATCTTAGTGAAATAGAAGTCGAAACCGCCGTACGCGAGGCTTTGGAAACGGTGGGGTTGGATTACGAACAGGTGAAAACCCGTTCGCCGTTCGAGCTTTCGGGCGGTCAAAAACGCCGTGTGGCGATCGCGGGCGTGATCGTGACGAAACCGCAAATTTTGGTGTTGGACGAGCCCGCGGCAGGGCTTGACCCGCTCGGTAAAGAAGAAATTATGGCGCTTTTGCACAAGATCCACGGCGACTGGTGCAAGACGGTCGTGATCGTGTCGCACGATATGGACGAAATCGCGGAAAATTGCAACCGCGCGGCGATTTTTTCGGAAGGAAAAATCGTGGTTACGGATACGCCCAAGGGCTTGTTCAGCGACGTGAAAAAAATCCTGTCCTTGGGCTTAGACGTTCCGTTTACGGCGAAAATCGCGCAAAAATGCCGCGAAAAAGGTATTGCGCTCGATTGCGATTACACGGCGACGGATTTCGTGCAAAAAACCTTGCAAAAAATCAAAAGCATGGGGGACGGTACGCGTTTAACGCCGCCCGAAGGGGGGCAGACGAATGCGTGACGTGGCTTTCGGGCAGTATTATCCTGCCAAATCTTTCGTGCATAAAACCGACCCCCGCACAAAAATCTTGTTTTTGATCGTATATATCGTAGCCATCTTTTTGGCGGATAATTTTTACGCGCTTGGCGCATGCGCGCTTGTCTTTGCGGTGATCGCGATCTTCTCGCGCGTGCCGTTTAAGAGCCTGCTCCGCTCGGTCAAAGCGGTGATTTTCCTGCTCGTGTTTATGAGCGTGCTCAATTTATTGCTTTTCGACGGCGGAAAACCGTTGTACGATTTGCCCAAGCCGTGGCGTTGGCTGATCATCACCGACCAAGCCCTGTACAACGCGGCGTTTTTAGCGGCGCGGCTGCTGTTGCTGGTGCTCGGCTCGTCCCTTTTGACCTTGACGACCACCCCCGTATCCCTTGCGGACGGGATCGAGAGCCTGTTAAAGCCGTTGAAAATCCTTCATTTTCCCGTGCACGAGCTCGCGCTTATCATTTCGATCGCTTTGCGATTTATCCCCATTTTGACGGACGAAACGGGGCGTATCATGAACGCGCAAAAGGCGCGCGGCGCGGATTTTGAAAGCGGCAACCTTTTCAAGCGCATCAAGGCGTTGTTGCCCATTTTGATACCCCTTTTGATCAGCGCGTTCCGTCGCGCGGACGAGCTGGGGGACGCGATGGACGCACGTTGCTATTCGGGCAGTAAGGTGCGTACGAAATACAAAAAGCTCACCTACGGTTGGCGGGATTTGCTGTCGGCGTTCGTAGGGTGCGCCCTGCTTGCGGGGATTATTTTGTTAAAGATATACACGGCGGCGCTGGTTTGATAAAAACGGCAAACCGATAGAAAACGAAAGGACGGAGGGCTTATGCGGTACGTATTAAAAATTGCATACGACGGAACGGCATACGCGGGCTGGCAACGCCAAAAAAACGCCCTTTCGGTGCAGGAATGTCTGGAAAACGCGGTGAAATCCGCTCTGGGGGCGGACGTGCATATCACGGGCAGCGGCAGAACGGACGCGGGAGTGCACGCGGCGGGGCAGGTGTGCCATTTCGATTTGGAAAACGTAAGCGTGCCGCCCGAAAAAATGCCAGACTGTCTAAACCGTTTTTTACCCGCCGATATCCGCGCGATTGAGGGCTGGTCGGGGCAAGCGGGCTTTGACAGCAACCGCTCGGCAAAGCGCAAAACCTATTGTTATTCGCTCTACGTTTCCGATCGGGAAATGCCCTTAAAGGAGCGGTTTGCGGTGCGTATCGACAGCGCGCCTGAAATAGAAAAATTGCAGGCGGCGGCGCAGCTTTTGGAGGGCGAACACGATTACAAAGCCTTTTGCGCGTCGGGCTCGTCGGTCAAAACGACGGTGCGTACGGTGTACGAGGCGCGGGTGGAAGAAACGCAAACCTTTGGCGGCAGAGATATCAAGATATACGTCACGGGAAACGGCTTTCTTTACAACATGGTGCGCACGATGGCGGGGGAACTGCTCGATCTTGCCGCGGGCAAGCGCACGGCGGAAAGTTTGCAAAAGGCGTACCAAACGGGCGAGCGTAACCTGCTTGGAAAAACGATGCCAGCCAAGGGCTTGACCTTGATGCAGGTGGAATACGAAAATTAAGAAAATGCGCCGATAAAATCGGCTGAACGGAGAATATACTCTATGGAATTGTGGTCTATGTATGAATCGATTGCTGTGGCGATAACCTCGATTGCGAGAAAAGAGCCCGTTGACGGCAACTACGCAGACGCATTGTTGCTGTCGGCGCTTATCGCTATATCGATGGGATTGGTATTTTTTATTTTGCAGGGTTTTGCGCTGTACACGATGGCGAAAAAGCGCCGTTTTCGTTATAAATGGTTGGCGTTTATGCCCTTTGCGAATATTATGCTGATGGGCAGGCTGGCAGGGGAAACTACCTTTTTCGGTCAAAAAATCAAACGCGCTGGCTTGTACGCTATGATTGCGCAAATCGTAATCACTGTGCTGGCTTGTTCGTACATTTTTTCGGATATTTATCTGCATCAAAACGGCTGTATCTGGTACGAACCGACGGGCGAAGAGTTTGAACCTTTCCGTTCGCATTGGGATACGGGTACGCGGTTTGACAAATTCTTATACGGCTATTGGGATCAGATTGCGCCGCTTGTAAACGGGATTTTCAGCCTGCTGTGCCAAGTACTGATGATTACGCTTTTGGCGAGCCTGTATAAAAAATGTAATCCAGAAGGGTATATGTGGATGGTTGTGGTTTCCTTCCTGTTACCCCTTGCGCGTTGTGTGATTTTGTTCGTGCTCCGCAATCGCCGCGCGGTGGATTATCGGGCGTACGTGCAGGCAAAGCGCGACGCGTATATGCGCCGTCAGCAGCAATATTACGGGCAGGGCGGGTATAACCCCTACGGCGGGTATAATTCCGGCTATGGACAGCAGGGCTATTCTCAGCCCCAAGCCCCCCAAAAGCCACCCGAAGAGCCTTTTTCGGAATTTTCCTCGGGGAAAAAGGCGGACGAGCCGTTCTCGGAATTTTCGTCCGATAAAAAGAATAAAAAAGACGGGGATTCGGACGGATTTTTCGATTGAGCGGGCATAAAAACCGCTTGCGTGCGACAACGGAATAAAAACAGAAAGACGGGATAAGAAAAAGTTATATTTCCCGTCTTTTTTTGCGCGAAAGCGCCCCCAAACGGTTTACTTGTGAAAAATACTGTGGTATAATAAAAATAGTTATAATTGGAAATTATAACTAAACGGCAGGCTCGTCCTTGCGTATCAGGGCGGGTAAAAAGGAGCGCACCATGGAAAAGAATATAGCGGCAATTGCCACGCCCGCGGGAAAGGGCGGCGTTGCGATTATTCGTATCAGCGGTAAAAATCCGTTGGAATTGGCGGAAAAAATGTTCACGCCCGTCGGCAAGACGCGGGTGGCGGATTTTCAGCCCTACCGCATGTACCCCGGGCAAATCGACGGGGGCGGCTTTTCCGACTACGGGCTTTGCGTGTATTTTAAAGGCCCTGCCAGCTATACGGGCGAGGATATCGTGGAATTTCAATGCCACGGCGGCGAGAGCGTAGCGCGTGGCATTTTAAAACAGACCTTCCGTTTGGGTGCAAGCCCCGCAGGGCGCGGCGAGTTTACCAAGCGGGCGTTTTTAAACGGCAAGCTGTCCTTGGCGGCGACGGAAGGGATCGCGGATATGATCAATGGCGAATCGGAGGCGGAGGTCAAGGCGGGGTATCTTTTATACAGCGAAAAGCTGACGGACAAGGTGCGCGAGCTGCAAACGGAGCTTACCAACGTTTTGGCGGGGATCGACGTTTCCGTGGACTATCCCGAAGAGGATATCGAGGAAGAGCACGTCGAAGAATTGATCCCGCGCCTTCATAAGCTCAGCCTTGCGATTTTGGCTTTGACGGCGAGCTACGCCGTCGGGAAAAAGATCAAATCGGGGGTGACGGTCGCGATCTGCGGCAAGCCCAACACGGGCAAAAGCTCCCTGTTAAACAGACTTCTTGGATACGATAAAGCCATCGTGTCCGACGTGGCGGGTACGACGCGCGACGCGGTAGAGGGCACGCTGGAAATCGACGGCAGAAAGTTCAATTTATACGACACGGCAGGGGTACGCGAGAGCGGCGATAAGATCGAAAATATCGGTATCGAGCGTGCGGAAAACATCATTCGTTCGGCGGACGTAGCGGTGTTCGTTGCCGATTACAGCGGCATTTCGGACGAAGAGGACGCGCGCGTTTTGGAAATGATCGCGGACAAGCCGCTCATCAAGGTCTTTAACAAAATCGATCTTACGCGCGACGAAACGGAAACGGACGCGGACGTGCATACCTCCGCCGTCACGGGCGAGGGCATTGAAAAGCTGAAAGCGCTCTTGTACGAAAAGGGCTTTGGCGCACGGGGCGAGGACGCGGCGTTCCTGATCGAGGAACGGCATTTCGAGGCGCTCAAACGCGCTAACGAGAGCTTGCAAAAGGCAATTGCGGCGTGCCGAAGCGCGCAACCGCTCGATCTTATCGGTATCGACGTAAAAGAGACGTGGGACGCTCTGGGCGAGATCACGGGCGAAACGGCGACCGAGGCGATCATCAATGAGATTTTTGAAAAATTCTGCGTGGGGAAATAAACGCGCGGTTTACGGATAAGGGCAAAAGATAAGGGCAGGTAGAGTATGGTCAATTTGGATTTATATAGAGTATTTTATACGGTGGCAAAATGCGGCAGCCTGACGCGCGCCGCAGAGGAATTGTACATTTCGCAGCCTGCGGTTTCGCAGTCGGTCAAGCAACTGGAAAACCAGTTGGGGGTCAGCCTGTTCAACCGCACCCATCGGGGTATGGAGCTTTCCGCGCAGGGCGGCAAGCTGATTTTCGACGAGGTCGAACGGGCTTTGGGCTTGCTTAACGAGGCGGAAAACCGTATCGCGCAGACGAAAATGTCCGCAACGGGCACGATCCGAATCGGCGCAAGCGATACCATTTTCGAATATTTTCTTGCGGACAAAATCGTGGATTTTCACGAACGTTTCCCTGCGGTCAAAATCGAGCTGATGGCGGATTTTACCCCCGACACGATCGAAAAATTAAAGGCGGACCGTTGCGATATCGCTTTTGTCAATCTGCCCATTACGGTTGACCCCGAGCTTGAACTCTACGGCAATTGCATGCGCCTCAACGACATCTTTATCGCGGGCGAAAAATACAAGGAGCTTGCAAACGGCAAGCTGTCCTTGGCGCAGCTGAAAAAATACCCGTTGATCTTAATGGACAAAAACACCGTTTCGCGGCATGCGATCGATAACTTTTTCCACACGGTGGGGATAGAAACGTCCCCGTCGATCGAGGTGGGAAGCTGGGATTTGATGAAACGGCTTGTTCTGCGCGGCATGGGTATCGGTGTGATCCCGCGCGAATACGCTACGCACCGTCTGGGCACAGGGGAACTGTTCGAGGTAAAAACCGACCCCGTCTTGCCCGTACGCTCGGTGGGTATGCTGCTCCCGAAAAACAAGCCCGTGTCCTACGCTCTGCACAGCTTTATCGAGTATTTCAAGGAAAGCAAATAATTTAGGTCATTCAGACAACGTCAAAATATAGAAAGATAAGGAACAGTTATGGCAAAACCAAATTCCCGTTTAAGAAATTTTTGTATCATCGCACACATTGACCACGGCAAAAGCACCCTTGCGGATCGCCTCATCGAACGCACGGGGCAGGTGTCTAAGCGCGATATGGAAGAACAGCTGCTGGATAGCATGGATATCGAGCGTGAGCGCGGTATTACCATTAAGCTCACCCCCGTCCGTATGTATTACAACGCCAAGGACGGGCAGGAATACGAATATAACCTTATCGACACCCCGGGGCATGTGGACTTTACCTACGAGGTCAGCCGTT
Source organism: Clostridia bacterium (assembly GCA_017462505.1). Next base: position 23,098 of record JAFTQY010000008.1, on the reverse strand, counting down.
CGCTCGCGGCGTGCGAGGGGGCGATCTTGGTTGTGGACGCAACGCAGGGCGTAGAGGCGCAAACGCTTGCCAACGTATACCTTGCCATTGAAAACGATTTGGAAATTTTGCCCGTGATCAATAAGATCGACTTGCCCAGCGCAAGGGTGGACGAGGTGAAAAAGGAAATTGAGGACGTAATCGGCTTGCCCGCGGACGGTATTCCCTGTGTTTCGGCAAAAGAGGGTACGAATATCGAGGATTTGTTAGAGGCGATCAAGGACTATTTTCCCGCGCCCAGCGGCGACACTGACGAGCCTTTAAAGGCGCTCATTTTCGACAGCTATTACGATAATTATAAAGGGGTTATCCTGTTCGTGCGGATCATGGACGGAACGGTAAAGGTCGGCGACAAGATCAAGACCTTTTTATCCCCGACGGTGTACGACGTTACCGAGGTCGGCGCGTTTGCGCCCGATCCTTTGCCTAAAGAAAGCTTAAAGGCGGGCGAGGTAGGCTATATCGCCGCATCGATTAAATCGATACAGGACGTAGCGGTGGGCGACACGGTCACCCTTGCCACCAACCCCGCGCCCGCGCCTCTGCCCGGGTATAAAAAAGTTCAGCCCGTTGTCTTTTGCGGTATTTATCCCTTGGACGGCAGTAAATTTAACGATTTGAAAGACGCGATCTCTAAGCTGCAATTAAACGACGCGGCGCTGATTTTCGAGCCTGACAATTCGGTGGCGCTCGGCTTTGGTTTCCGTTGCGGATTCCTCGGGCTTTTGCACATGGAAATTATCCAAGAGCGTATCGAGCGCGAGTTTAATTTGGATATTATCACCACCGCGCCGTCGGTTAGCTATTTGGTGCACAAGACGGACGGCGAGGAATTTTTCGTGGACAACCCGTCCCACTTGCCCGACCCGTCCGATATCGAGTATATGGAAGAGCCGATCGTAAAGGCGGACGTGTACACGCCCCCCGATTATATGGGCGCGATCATGGATCTTTGCAAGGAAAAACGGGGCGTGTTTATTAACATGACGTACATGGACGAACGCCGCGTTAAGCTCGAATACACGTTGCCGTTAAACGAGATCGTGTACGACTTTTTCGACAGCTTGAAATCGCGCACGAAAGGGTATGCCAGCTTTGATTACGAGTTGGCGGGCTATCAGCGTTCTAAGCTTGTGCGGCTGGATATTTTGCTCAACGGCGAGATCTGCGACGCGCTTTCGACGATCGTGTTCGAGGGCAGAGCGTACGAACGGGGCAGAACCTTGTGCGAAAATTTGAAAGAGGCGATCCCCAGACAGTTGTTTGAAATTCCCGTGCAGGCGGCGGTGGGCGGCAAAATCATCGCACGCGAAACGGTAAAGGCGGTCCGCAAGGACGTTTTGGCGAAGTGCTACGGCGGCGACATCACCCGTAAACGCAAGCTTTTGGAAAAGCAAAAAGAGGGCAAAAAGCGTATGCGTAAGGTGGGCAGCGTGGACGTGCCGAGCGAAGTGTTTATGGAAATACTCAAAACAAACAAGGACTAAGCGGTGAGCCACCGCTGGCAAACTTTACGATCTTTCCCTGCGAGTGTTTAATATCCTCGCTTGGGTTTGAGTGCAGTATCGACCGAATGGTTTTACTCGCATCTGCGCCGTTTTGCGGCATAAACTACCTAAAAAAGGAAAACGATTATGGCAGGTATTTATATTCACATACCCTTTTGCAAACACAAATGCTCCTATTGCGATTTCACGTCGTACCCCGACAAAATCGCCTACGCCGACGCATATATGGCGTGTCTGTATAAGGAACTGAAAATGCGCGGTGAGGAGCTCAAAGATTACGAGTTCGACACCGTATACTTTGGCGGCGGTACGCCGTCCTATATCTCGCCCAAGCTCATTCTGGGCGCAATGAACCAGATACGTGCCTGCTTTAAGCTCAAAAAGGACGCGGAGATCACGTTGGAGCTCAACCCCGGAACGATCGGTGAAAGCAAGGTGCAGACCTATCTGCAAGCGGGGATCAACCGTTTTTCCATCGGCTTGCAAACGGCGATAGATAGTCAGCTTGCCGACCTTGGCAGAATCCACAACGCCCGCGATTACGTGTACGCCACAAACCTTTTGAAAGGGCAAAATTTCAGCACTGACGTTATGCTGGGGCTGAAAAACCAAACGAAAGAGGACGTCAAAAAGACCATCGAGCTTGCGCACGCTTGCGGATCGAAACATATATCCATGTATGCACTTAAAGTGGAGGACGGCACGCCCATTTTCACCGACTATCTCAACGGCGAACTGCCCGATGACGACGAGGTTGCCGAGCTGTACGAATACGGCAGAAAATTGTTGGATGAAAAGGGGTATAAACGCTACGAAATTTCTAATTTCGCCATGGACGGGTACGAAAGCAAGCACAATCTCAATTACTGGAAACGTGGCGAATATATCGGCGTGGGGGTATCGGCAAGCTCGTTTATGATGGGGCGGCGGTTCACTAACACCTTTGATTTGGACGAGTACATGAAATGTATCATTTCGGGCTTTTATCCCGCGATCACCAGCGAGGAAGTGGACGAAAATACCGCTAAATTTGAGTTTTTAATGCTTGCTCTGCGTACATCCTACGGGCTTTCACTGAAAGAATACGAAGAAAAATTCGGAAACCCGATCGCGGAAGATTTCCCCAGCGCCTTAAAAGCGACGGTAAAATATCTGGAACTTAACGGCGATAGGTTAAAAATCAAGGACGAATATCTCTTTGTGCAAAACTCGGTTTTGATGCCGTTTATGGAGGAAATCGACGTATGAGGCTGTTGATCATCCGCCACGGCGACCCTGATTACGCCAACGATACGCTGACGGAAAAGGGGCATAGAGAGGCGGCTTTGCTTGCCGCGCGTTTGGGTAAGGAAAAAATCGATCATCTGTATTCCTCTCCCCTTGGCAGGGCAAGGCATACATGCGATTACGTGGCAAGGGCGCTTGGCAGAGAACAGGACGTGATCGAAAAGGACTGGCTACGGGAATTTGCTTGCCCGCTTATCTTGCCGTCGGGACGGGAAAGAAGCATGCCTTGGGATATGCTCCCCGCCGAATGGGTGGATAACCCAAAAATGTACGACAAGGACGAGTGGTTAAAGCAGGACTTTTACGAAAAAGGGGGAATGGAACGCCGCGTGCGTTACGTTACCGACGGCTTGGACGAGCTTTTGGCAAAGCACGGCTATAAGCGGGACGGCGATATCTACCGTACCGAAAAGGGACATACGGAAACGGTTGCGCTCTTTTGCCATTTCGGTTTGGAAACTCTTTTATTATCCCATTTGTTGGGCGTTTCGCCGATACCCCTTTGGCATCATTTGGTGGCGTTGCCCACGTCCGTTACCACTTTGTACACCGAAGAACGCCGCGAGGGCGTGGCGGTATTCCGCTGTTGCGGTTTTGGGGATACGGGACACTTGTACGCGGGCGGCGAAGAGCCGTCGTTCTCGGCGCGCTTTTGCGAAATTTACCATTCCGACGATCGGCACGATTGAGTAAAAAGGCAAGATATTTTTGAGGGAAAGACTATGAAAAAGAACAATATCATTTTGATCGGGATGCCCGGTTGCGGCAAAACGACGATCGGCACGGAGCTTTCCGAGGTGATCGGGTACGGCTATATCGACAGCGACAGCGTGATCGTCGCGCGCGAGGGCAAACGCCTTAACGAGATCATCGCCGAAGTGGGCAGAGAGGCGTTTTTGGATATCGAGGGCAAAATCAATTCCGAGCTGACGGCAAGCCGTTGCGTGATTGCGACGGGCGGGAGCGTTATCTATCGCGACAACGCTATGCAAAAATTGAAAGAAATGGGTACGGTGGTCTACTTAAAGCTCCCGTACGAGATCATCGCGCGCCGTTTGGGGGATATCAAAAAGCGTGGCGTGGCGTTAAAAGACGGGTTTACGCTCAAAGATTTGTACGACGAAAGAACGCCGCTGTATGAAAAATATGCCGACGTGGTGGTCGAACTGTGCGGCGCGTCGATCGCCGAATCGGTACAACAAGTGGTAAGGGCGCTCGAAGCATGAAAAACAACGTGGAAGAGATGAGGATTGCGATATACGGCGCGGGGGCAATGGGCACGGTTTTAGGCGCGTTGCTCACCAAGGGCGGGCTGAAAAACGTCGAGCTTATTACGCGCAATGTAGAGCACGTGCAGGGCATGAAAAAAAAGGGCGCAACGATCGTTTGCACGGGGGACGGGTCGGAAATAATCGTGCCTGTGACCGCTTTGAAACCCTCTGAAATGACGGGCAAATACGACGTTATTTTCCTGATGACCAAACAGCGTTTCAACGCTGAAATTTTGCAAAATCTTTTGCCGTTTATGCACGAAGATACGGCGGTTTGCACCACCCAAAACGGCTTGCCCGAGTCAAGCGTTGCGGAGGTAGTAGGGTTTAAACGCACGTATGGCGCGGCGACGTCCTACGGCGCGACCTTTATCGGCGGCGGCAAAATGGCGCTCACGTCCAAAATCGAGGCGATGAATATGGAGGTCGGCGGCTATCAAAACGACGGTAGCAAAACGGCGTTACTTGCGGAAATTTTATCCTATGTCGGCAAGGCGACGGATAACGAAAATTTCGTAAAAACGACGGACAATTTATCGGGCGCGCGGTGGAGCAAGCTTGCCATCAACGCGGCTTTTTCGGGCTTGTCTACGGTGACGGGCTTGACCTTTGGCGAGGTCGCCAAACGCAGAAAAACCCGTAAAATCGCCCTTGGCGTCTTGCGGGAATGTATGGACGTAGCCAAAGCGGCGGGGGTAAAACTCGCGCCGATGCAGGGCCACGATATGGAAAAATTGCTTGGTGGAAAAACGCCGATAAAACGGTTCATCGCGTACACGGTACTGCCCTTTGCAATGAAAAAACATAAAAATCTGCTTTCGGGCATGCTCAAAGACGTGCAGAACGGAAAAAAATGCGAGATCGATTACGTAAACGGCGTAGTGGTAAAAGAGGGCGCGCGCGTGGGTGTGGAAACGCCCCTTTGCCAGCAGATCGTCGAAATCGTCCACGGCATTGAAAACGGGCTGTACGAAACGGATTATCGAAACGTCGATTTTTTCGATATATAAACTTTGCCAAAGCATTTGACAACGAAAGGCGCAAGTGCTACAATGATTAGGAAAAAATTTAGGAAAAATATATAAAAGGACAGAAAGATTATGGATTTGAACAAACTCGCGCAAGCGTTGATTCCCGACGAACACGTAAAACCGCTTGATTATTACGAACAGGCTTACCCCGAACGCGACCTTCCTCAGGGCGCGCATGTTACCCGTCTTGCCCCCAGCCCCACGGGCTTTATGCACCTCGGCAATCTGTACGTGGCGCTCGCCAACGAGCGTATCGCGCACCAGAGCGGCGGCGTGTTTTATCTTCGTATCGAAGATACGGACGAAAAACGCAAGGTCGAGGGCGCGGTGGAAGTCATTCACAAATCGCTGAAATATTTCGGCGTGAACTTTGACGAGGGCGCGGACCTTTGCGGCAATTACGGACCTTATTATCAGCGCCAACGCGCCGAAATCTATCACGCATACGCAAAAGAGCTTATCCGTCAGGGCTTGGCATACCCTTGCTTTTGCACGGAAGAGGATTTGGAAAAAACGCGCGAATATCAGACGGAAAACAAGCTCTTGCCCGGCTATTACGGCGAATTTGCAAAATGCCGCAATTTAAGCGAAGAAGAAATTTATGAAAACTTAAAGGCGGGCAAGCCTTACGTTATCCGTTTGAAATCCCAAGGCGACGTGGAACAAAAACACACCTTCCACGACCAGGTCAAGGGGGACATCACGGTAACGGAAAACAACCAAGACGTGGTCATTTTGAAATCGGACGGTATCCCTACGTATCATTTTGCCCACGCGATCGACGATCATTTCATGCGCACGACGCTCGTCATTCGCGGCGAAGAATGGCTCTCGTCCTTGCCTATTCATATCGAGCTTTTCAAGGTGCTCGGGTTTAAGCTACCCAAATACGGCCATAACTGCTCGATACAAAAGATCGACGGCGAGACCCGCCGCAAGCTGTCCAAGCGTAAAGACCCCGAGGCGTCCTTGACGTTCTACCGCGAAGAGGGCTATCATCCCACGGCAGTCAGAACGTATATGATGACCTTGCTCAACTCCAACTTTGAAGAATGGCTGCTCAAATTCCCCGACAAGCCCTTGGACGAATTTAAATATTCCATCGGCAAAATGGGCAAGAGCGGCGCGCTGTTCGATATTTTGAAACTCAACGACATTTCCAAGACCTTTATGTCTACGCTTTCGGCGGAAGAGATGTTCGATTTCCTTGCGGAATGGACGAATGAGTTCGGCACGGACGCGCAAAAGGCATACTTTGCGGATAAAGACTATCTTTGCAAGGTGCTCACCCTGTGTATGGGTATCGGCGGCAAGAAACGCAGAAAGGATTTCGTGTGCGCAAAACAGGCGGTGGAAATGCTCGAATATTTCTTCGACAACACCTTTGCGCCTACGTACGAATACCGTTTTGCGAGCGAAACGGTGAAGAAGATTTTGAACGGCTTTAAGGCGACGTACGACGTAGCGGACGATATGCCCACGTGGTTTGACAAGGTCAAGGCGATCGCCACGGAAAACGGTTTTGCAACGGATATGAAAGCCTACAAAGCCGACCCCACGGCATATCCCGGCAACGTGTCGGACGTTGCGGAAATGCTGCGTATCGCTACGACGGGGCTTTCCAACACCCCCGACCTTTGGACGATCATGCAAATTTTGGGCGCAGAGCGTACGATTGCGCGCATTGAAAAGGCGATCGCAAGCCTTTAATTTCGCGAGGCTGAAAACATGAAGGCGTATTTACAAGAATTTTTCCGCGAATTTTCTTATGCTGCTGGCGACGCGCAGATTTTAACGGACGCGTATGATATAATTGCTGCAAATTCGCAGGCGAACGCGTTGTTTACTAGCGCCGTCGATGCCTACGAAAAGGATATTTGTATCGATTACGCAACCGAAATTTTCGACAAAGCAAAGCAAGTTGCCAAAATGGCGAATTTGCACCCGTACACCGTCACGCTGTTGGCGTTTATCTGCTTGACGAAACGCTTAAAAGCCGTGTATCTTGAAAGGGGCTTGGATATGCAGATCTACAAGGACAGCGTGCTGGATTTGCGTTGGAAACTGGACGAATGTAAGGCGGTAAGGGGCATTTGCGGTACTTTCCTTGAAAGCTGGTTTCCGGGCTTTTTCAAGCTGGAAAGATTTGCGCTTGGCAGATTGCAATTTGAATTGATCCCCGCGTGGTTCGATTACGATAAAAACGGCGTAAAAATCGTGAAAGACGAGAGCAAACTCGTCAACGTGCATATTCCCCGTACGGGCACGCCGCTGGATAAGGAAAGCTGTGACAAAGCATATCAAGCGGCAAGGGAGTTTTTCAGGGCTGAAAACGGGGAAACCTACCCGTTCGTATGTTGGTCGTGGTTGCTTTTCCCCGACAACAAACAGCTGTTTTCGGAAAAGAGCAATACCTACCGTTTTCTCAGCGAATACGATATTATCGACGTGGATTACGACAACGGCGAAAATCTTTGGCGGTTGTTCGACACGGAAGAGCGCAATCCCGACAGACTGCCTACCGATACGAGGGTTCGCCGCAATTACGTGGCGTATTTAAAGAGCGGTAAGCGCGTAGGCTGGGGCTTGGGTATCAAGCTGTAAAAAACAAATACAAAATAAAACGCCCCCGAAGTCGATCCTGACTTCGGGGGTGTTGCGTATAAAATCGGTCACCAATCCAAACCGAACAGCTCGTTTGGCGTAATATCCAGACGTTGGCAAAGATACACGATTTTTTCGTAATCGAGCTGTATCTTCCCCGTTTCGTATTCGCTGTAATCGGACTGGTATTTGTTCAATTCCTGTGCCAACTGTTTTTGTGTAATTCCTTTTGCTTTTCTTGCCGCTTTCAGGTTCTCCCCAACTGTTTTTGCAATATCTGTCATGATACCTTCCCCCCTTAAAAAATTATAGGAAAATATCCGATAAAATACTTGACATATAGGAAAAAATCCTATATAATTATGTTAAATACAGCAAATTGTATTTATAATTAACAAAGGAGGGTTTCTTATGGGCAAAGGACAGGCGATTGCAGGGTTTGTTTGTGCAATTGTTGGGTTGGTATTTGGTTTTATACCTGGGATATTTGCGTTGCTGGGGCTTCCGCTGGCAATCGTAGGTTTGGTATTGTCGGTGATCGGGGGTAAAAAACTCAAAGCCAACAATCAGCCGAACGGTATTGCGACGGCGGGGATGGTAGTTGGCATTATCGCCACAGTTTTCACTGCGATCACATTCTTCGCTTGCGGTATTTGCGTACTGGCAGCGGCAAGCGTATTATAAGAGTGAGAAAAAAACGGCTTTTACCGAGTACGGTCAAAGCCGTTTTTCCATAAAGATTATGAAAAATTCATTTGTTTTATTTGGAAAAACAATCCCTCTATACGGGGTTTGTTTTTATGTGGGAATTGTTTTAGCCGTTCTTTTCGGATTTCTTTTGGCAAAGCGCAAAAAGGTCGAGATGTTCGATTTTGTTTGTTGCGTGGTTTATATGATGATCGGGGCGATGGTCGGCGCAAAATTATTGTTCGTGTTGGTATCTATCCGCGAGATCATACAGTTAAAGCTTTCTATTATCGAGGTCATAAAAGGCGGCTTTGTTTTTTACGGCGGCTTACTTGGCGGGGCGTTGGGCGTTTGGATATATGCCAAACAATTTTGTGCGCCCGTGCGCGGGTACGCGGATATTTTTGCGACGGTTTTGCCGTTAGGGCACGCGTTCGGGCGGGTAGGTTGCTTTTTTGCAGGGTGCTGTTACGGTATGGAATACGACGGTTGCGGCGCGGTGATATACGAAACGTCCAGCAACTTTTTTACGCCTTTGGGAGTTCCGCTTTTGCCGATACAATTGATCGAAGCGGCGTGTTTGGCGATCTTATTCGTTGTTCTGATAATTATTTTTTTAAAGGCGAAGCCCAAAAAAGGCAAAATCGCGGTTCTTTATCTTTTTTCCTATGCGCTGTTGCGCTTTGTTTTGGAATTTTTCCGCGGGGATAAAGAAAGGGGTGTGTTTCTGTTTTCCACCTCTCAATACATAAGCATAGCGATTGCATTGATCGCAGGCGCGCTATTATGGCGCAAGCAAGATAAAAAAATAGAATAGAGTAAAAGTAACCCCCGAAGTCGGTCCTGACTTCGGGGGCGTTGCTTATGCCAAAAATTATAAATTGTTTTGCCGTATCAAGTGCGTGTATCGGGTAATTTCCAGCTCGCTGGCGGGATGCAAAAAGGCAACCGCACCATCGCTTTCGGCGGTGGGCGTTTCGCCCACGCACGTCACTTTATAGGTCAAACGAGCCTTTTTCTGCGCAGTATATTCCGCGTCCGTAAAACGAGGCTCTGCGGTATAGCCAAGCAACGTATACCCGCTGTCGTTGCCCACGGCGCGATACACCGCATAGCGCTTGCCCGTGCTCTTCCAAGAAAGGCAAACGCCGTTTTCCGTATACGCGGCAAGCAAAGCTTGGGGCGGGTCGAAACGGAAAGCTTTTTCAAAGCCGACAAGGATATAGGTTTCGCCTTTTTCGCTATCGAAAGAACAGAAGAAATCGTCCGTTTTTGCGGGAACGGGCTTGCCGTCTTTCGTGGTCACCGTCACGTTTTTCATACCCATACAGCGGATACGTACTGCGCCGCCGACGACCGATTCGATTTCCGCTTTTTGGATAACGCCGTTTTCCACGTCGCAGGAAACGGTGAAATTGCCGCGCGCTTTCAAGCCGCTGAAAGAGAACGTTTTTAAATGCGTAGGGCACGACGGCAATAAATGGATATAGCCCTCGTGGCTTTGGAGCAGCATTTCCGTAATACCGTTGACCGCGCCGAAATTTCCGTCGATCTGGAACGGGGGGTGCACGTCCCAAAGGTTGGGATACGTCTTATTTTTCAGGAGCTGTTGCAACAGCAGATACGCATGATCGCCGTCGCCCGTTCTCGCCCAAGCGCACAAACGGTGAGCAAGCGCCCAGCCCGTGGAATCGTCGCCGCGCAAGGTAAGGGTTTGTTTCGCCGCGTCCATCCATGCGGGGGTTTCGTGCGTGATTTGCGTGCCGGGGGAAAGGGCAACGAGCTGAGAAATATGGCGATGCTTTGCCTCGCCGATCTCGCCGTAGAAATTTTCCTCGCGGTATTCCTTGATCTGTCCGCTGTACCCAACCAAGATCGGGCTGTACGCGTGGATTTGTTCACGTTCGGTCGCCGTCAAGCCGTCTGCTGCGCTAAGAAGTTCGGCGCATTTCAAATCATCCGCGACGTTTTCGTAGAGCATTTGCTGATCGAACGCGCAACCGACCGTGTGGTAATACAGCTGTTGCTTTACGCCGCTGAGCCATTTTCCGCCGATGATCTGTTCGGGGGAGGCGGATAATTCCGTCAAAAATTCCCCGTCGTAGTTGCGCAGGCACTTTATTAAAAACTTAGACATTTCGTGAATGGCGGGATAGGTGACGTCGCGCAGGATCTTTTCGTCGCGCGTAAAGTCGTAATAATCCCAAAACATTTTCGTCGTCAAACCGCCCGTGCCGGGGCCGGAGTGCGTGTTTTCGGGCATGCCGCTGATTTCGTAGCAATAGGACGCCGTGCCGATCGTCCAGCCACATTCGCCTGCGACGTACTGCTCGGGCGCGGTTTTGCGGATATAATCCTCGGCGTTCAAAGAGGCTTGCTTGCGGAACGCTTGGTTAAAATCGGCGTACGCGGTAAAGGTTTCCGCAAGGTTGGTGTTAAAGGCAGGCCAGTAATTCATTTGCACGTTGATATTGTGCCAAAAACCGCTCCCCCAAGGGGATTTGTCGTGCACGTTCCAACAGCCCTGCAAAGACGAGGGGGGAGTGCCCTTTCTTGACGAGGATACGAGCAGATATCTGCCGTACTGATAATATACTTCTTCCAAATACGGCTCGGGATTGCCCGCGCGGTAGCTGTCCAAAAGCTCGTCCGTGCAGCGTGCGTCTTCCACGCCGCCAAGATCCAAGCATACGCGCGACATTAACGACGATACGTCCGCCGTGTGCCGTTTATACAGTTCGTCGTAGCCAAGCGAGCGCGCACGCTTTAAATTCTGTGTGACCCATTCGTGCGGGTCTTTGCCGAGTGCTTTGTGGTTGCCGTCCAAAAATACCTGTTCGTTTAACTCGTAAGAGGTATCGGCGACGAAATACAACGTCGTATCGGTCGCGCCGCGCACCTGCAAAACGCCGTCGTTTGCGGTGACCGTACCGTCCGTGACGATTTCCGCTTGTCCCTCGTAGATAAGCTCGCGAGAGGGGAGCGTTCCGCGCATAGTCAAACGGTTGTTTTCCGCGGTGATCTCGCCCGTTCTGCCACCCTCTTCTAAGGGGCGTTCGCCCAAATAGGGGATCACCAAGCGCACGTCAAAATCCGCCCGTTCGCTCGATTTTGCGCGATAGACGAACACGCGGTCGGGGTAGGACAAAAACGCGGTTTGCTCAAAGCGCACGTTGCCCGCGGCGTATTTGACGTAAGCCACGCCGTCGTTGATGCTTAACCCGCGCTCGTAAGCTTGGACGTTTTCGTTATGAAAATCAAGGCGGATTTCCGCGAAATTGGAAACGCCGCCTCTACGGGAATCGTTCGCAAACGTGTTGGTCGCAAATTGTATGCGCTCTACATCCGTTCGCCCGAAAATATTCGCGCCAAAATAGCCGTTGCCGATCGGTAGGGAGTATTTTTCCCAGCCCTCGGCGCTGTCTTCTGCCGCTACGTTATATTTTAAAATATATTTTTTTTGTTTCATAATCAAATAAAATTATGCGTTTTCTTCCGCCAAAAGGTCTTTCATCTCGTACATGCCTGCGGCTTTGCCCGATAAAAACTTTGCCGCGCGGATCGCGCCGACCGCAAACACGCGCTTTGATCTTGCGCTGTGCGTGATCGTAATAATTTCATCCTCGCCCGCAAACATGACCTCGTGTTCGCCCACGATCGTGCCGCCGCGTACGGCGTGCATGCCGATTTCGCTCTTATCCCTTGCGCCGACGATACCGCTACGCCCGTCCACGGTATGCTTTTTACCGTCGAACGCCTCGTTGATCGTGTCCGCAAGCATCAACGCCGTGCCGCTGGGCGCGTCCTTTTTCAGGTTGTGATGACGTTCGATAATTTCCACGTCATAGCTATCGCCCAAAACTTCCGCCGCCGTTTTGATGAGCGCCTGCATTAAATTTACGCCCAAGGACAGGTTTGCCGTCTTGAAGATCGCTACCGATTTTGAATATTCGTCTACCGTTTTCAAATCGTCCGCGCTAAACCCCGTCGCCGCCAAGACGATACCAAGGTGATGCGTTTTTGCATATTCCAACCGTTCTACAAGCCCGATAGGGGAGGAAAAATCCACGATCACGTCCGCCTCTTCCTTGACGTCGTTAAAGGACGTGTACACGGGTACGCCGATTTCGCGGGGGTATAAGTCCACGCCGCAAACGACCTTTGCCTGCGCGTCGTTTTCAAGGAGCGAAAGGACGTTGCCGCCCATTTTTCCGCACGCGCCGCAAAGAATAACTCTTACGCTCATGCCTTTACCTCCAAGCCGAAGTTCTGCATCGCCGCAATCAGCTTGTCGCGGTTACTATCTTCGATCTTCGTCAAAGGCGCACGGGGTACGCCCGCGTTAAATCCGAGCAGGTTCATCGCCTCTTTTACGGGGATCGGGTTGACCTCGACAAAGCAAGCGTTTGCAAGGGGGAGCAGTTTATCGCTGAGCGCGATCGCCTCCGCCATTTTGCCGTCGAATACCAGCTGACACATTTCCTTGACCTTAGCGGGCACTACGTTGGACAGAACGGAGATCACGCCCACGCCGCCGCAAGCAAGGATGGGTAAATTCAACGCGTCCTCGCCCGAATACACGTCGCATTTGTCGCGTACAAGGCGGAGGGTTTCCATGGTCTTGCTCATGTTGCCGCCCGCGTCCTTGATACCTGCAATGTTGGGGATTTCGGCGATCTTCGCCATGGTAGCGGGCTGGATTTCCACGCCCGTACGACCGGGAACGTTGTACGCGATCACGGGGATAGACACCGCCTCGCAGATCGCCTTATAATACGCCACCAAACCGTTTTGGGTGCATTTGTTGTAATAGGGGGTAACGGCAAGCAAGCCGTCCGCGCCGTATTCTTCCGCCTTTTTTGCGGTCATCACCGCGTCTGCGGTATTGTTGCTCCCGCAACCGAAAATGACCTTGGCTCTGCCGTTTACTTTTTTAACGGCGTATTCCATTAAAACGTGTTCTTCGGCAAAGCTCATAGTTGACGGCTCGCCCGTCGTGCCCAAAAACACGATCGCGTCCGTGCCGCCTGCAATTTGGTGCTCTACCAGTTCTCCCAAAACGTCGTAATTTACGCCCGTTTCGTTAAAAGGCGTGATGAGTGCCGTCGCGCTGCCCTTAAAAAATCCTTTCATAATTTTACTCTCCCTTTGCTGTTAATGTATGCAAAAAAATCGGTTTTCGTGCCGACCGTGTCGCGATGAACACAAAAAACGCAAAAGCTTAATCGAAATATCCCTTCGCCGCCAAAAGCTCGGCAAGGAGTACTGCGCCGCCTGCCGCGCCGCGCAAAGTGTTGTGGGAAAGTCCCACGAATTTGTAATCGAACACCGTATCCTCGCGCAGTCTGCCGACGGTGACGCTCATACCGTTGCCCGCCATGCGGTCAAGCTTAGCCTGCGGACGGTTGTCCTCTTCAAAATATTGCAAGAATTGCTCGGGCGCGGAGGGCAGTTTCAATTCCTGCGGAACGCCCTTAAAGCTTGCCCAAGCGGACAAAATTTCTTCCTTGCTCGGTTTTTTGTCGAATTTCACGAACACCGCCGCGGTATGCCCGTCGGAAACGGGTACGCGCAGACATTGTGCGGTGATCGCGGGGGACGTAGCCGAAACGATCTCGCCGTTTTCAACCGTGCCCCAAATTTTCAGAGGTTCTTTTTCGCTCTTTTCTTCCTCGCCGCCGATATAGGGGATCACGTTGTCCAAAATTTCAGGCATCGTCGCAAAGGTCTTGCCCGCGCCCGAGATCGCCTGATAGGTGCAAACCGCCGCCTCTTTAATGCCGAACCCTTTCAAGGGGTGCAAGAGGGGCACGTAGGACTGCAACGAGCAGTTCGATTTTACCGCGATAAAGCCACGTTTCGTGCCAAGGCGCGCCTTTTGCGCCGCGATCACTTCCACGTGCTCGGGGTTGATTTCGGGGATAACCATAGGCACGTCCGTCGTGAAACGGTGCGCCGAGTTGTTGGAAACGACGGGAACTTCCTTTTTCGCGTACGTTTCTTCGAGCGCGCGGATTTTCGCCTTGTCCATATTCACCGCGCAGAACACGAAATCCACCTTTGCCGCGATCTCGTCGATATCCGCCTCTGCGTCCATAACGACCATATCCGCGTACTTTTCGGGCATAGCTACGTCAAACGCCCATTTGCTGCCAACCGCCTCTTTATAGGTTTTGCCAGCCGAGCGCGCGGACGCCGCCAAGACGACCACGTTGAACCAAGGGTGGTTTTCAAGGAGCAGCATAAAACGCTGTCCGACCATACCCGTTGCGCCGATAACGCCTACGTTAAACTTTTTCATAATCAAATTCTCCTTTTTAAGGTTTAGGCTCTGTCCCAACATTCGGTTGTTGTGCCATCGCCAAGTTTTTCCATTGTGATAAAATAAACGACGGGGTAATAACGCCCGTCGTAAAAAGCAAACTTTCCGCCGACCGCGCTGACGGTCGGATAAAAATACTAAATAGCTCTTCACGTACGGTGACAGTCATACGGGTATTCTCCCGCATGCCCAGCGTAAGGGGACGGTTTACGCTTCGGCGGCGATACCCTTTCCCGTGCGGTGTGTGCGCCTGCCCCGTCCGAGGACATGCTCGCCGCGCGCTACTGATGTTCAGCCGCTCCTCTATTTATAGTGGTATTGTATCACACAAAGCGGCAAATGTCAAAGATTTTTTCACGTTTTTTTTACGAACTTTCAAAAAAAGCGAGAAAATCCTGAAAAATCTTTGAATAAATTTCAAATTTTTCCTTAAATTCCTTGAAATAATCACAAAATTGTAGTAAAATAGATAAGTAACCGTGTGCGCGCGTTTCTTGGCGCGGTCGCACGCGAAGATTTTTGAGGTTAAAAACATGGCACAGCAAAAGAAAGGGTTGATCACTCGCCTGCTTGAAGGAAAGGAAAAGAGTGAAGAATACGCAAGAAGTACGTTGCCTACCAACCGTTGGCAGCTCTTTTGGGACGTATTCAAAGGGAATTTCGGTAAAATCGTAAAGGCAAATCTGTTGATTTTGCTTTTCTGTATTCCTACGATCATTGTGCTTTACGTCGGTATTCAATACAGGGACGGCAACGGCGCGATCGGTCCGTACAATATGGGTACGGCGATGGGGTATCCCTGTCCCGGTCCGTTGCTCGGCGTTGCGGAATGGAATACCGTCATGTCGGAGCTGCTTTTGTACGGCATGCTTTTGATTAGTATGGTGATCGCGGCGGTCGGGCTTGCGGGCGGTATGTACGTCATGCGGAACATGGTGTGGACGGAGGGTATCTTCGTCGGCAACGATTTCTGGCGCGGGGTAAAGCTCAATTACAAAAACGCTTTGCAGGCGGCGTTGTTCTTCTGCACGGTACTTTTGCTTGGCAAAACGATGATCAATTTTGCTAATTTCAGCCTTTTGGGGGCGGGGAAAACGCACCGCGTTCTGTTGAAAATTTCCATCGGGTCTAGCTGGGCGTTTATCATTATGTCCGCGCTTATGGCGTTCTGGATGATCGCGCTGGGCGTAAACTACAAGATGAAATTCCTGTTGTTGATTAGAAATTCGTTCCTGATCTCGATCGGCACGTTGCCGCAGACGATTTTCTTCGGGCTGTTGGCGATATTGCCTTTCTTACTGCTCTTGTTGACGAACGTGTTCGGTATGTTCGTTTTGCTCATCGCAATCCTGCTGATTTTCCTGTTTGCGTTTGCTTGGGCGCTGTTGTTGTGGCTCGATTTCGCACAATGGGTATTCGATAAATATATCAACCCGAAAATCAGCGGCGCAAAGGTGGGCAGAGGCATCTATAACAAGGACGGCACAAAGGACGAGGACGAGAGCGGCGCGTCCCTCGAATATCAGCGTTTGCTCCTTTCCCACGGCAGATCCCGCTTGGTAGCAAGACCGATCAAGCCGATCGACGACTCGTTGCAGGTTTACGAATTGCCGCAATCTTTCTCCCGTGAGGACTTGAAGAAACTCCGTGAAAGTAAGGAAAATATCAGGGATGACACCGAGGCGTATGCGGAGGAACACAAGAACGATCTTCGCTACGTAGAATACAACCGTACCTTTGACGAACGGGAAAGGGCGATCGCGGAAGAGGACGCAAAGAAGAATAAAAAACGTCCTAAAAAGCCGCCGAAAAAGCTCCCCGATACTCCCGACGATCCGTCCGAGAAATAAACACTAATAGAGCTTGCCCCGTTCAAAGGGCGGGGCAAGCCTCTGACAAAACAGGAGAAAATCCATGGAAAGAAAAGCAGCGTATGCAAATCTTGCCAAATGGTTTGAATATCTCAACGACGACTGCGGCTATGAAAATTGGTCGCAGTATTTACTTTCAAAGCTCCGCGCCTACCCTTTAACGAACGGTTTGGACGTGGGTTGCGGCGGTGGCTGGTTTACCCGTGCCTTTCATCGCGCGGGATATCAGATGACGGGTTTGGACGCGTCGGCGGAAATGCTCGATTTTGCGCAAGCGCAGGCGGTCAAAGAGGGGGCGCGCGGGGAATATCTTTTGGGAGATATCACCAAATTCCGCACCCCGAAAAAATTCAGCTTTATCACGGCGATCAACGATTGTATCAACTATATCCCGCCCGCTAAGCTTTCGGCGGCGTTCAAAAACATGAAAAACGCCTTGCAAAAAGGCGGGGTTTTGCTCTTTGACGTCAGCTCGCCGCGTAAATTTCGCGACAAGATTGCAAATACTGTCAGCGTGGACGACCGCGACGACGTTACCTACCTTAGCTTTAACCGCGCGGAAACGGACGGCGCGAGCATGGACGTCACGCTGTTTGTAAAACGCCCCGACGGCACGTACGACCGCTTGGACGAAACCCACCGCCAGTATCTTCATACGGAAGAAAGCTTGACGGCGGCGCTTAATGAAAACGGCTTTACCGTTTTGGAAATTGCAGGACACCTCGGCGAGGACAAAGCGATCAGCGATCGGCTCGTTTTTCTCGCCCAAAAATAAGGAATAAAAATCATGAAAAACCTTTTGCGGACGCTCGTATACGACGGTCAGGTATCGCTGACCCTTGCCGAAACCACCGCCCTTGTGGCGGAGGGTGCGCGTATGCACGCGCTTTCGGATACGTCCGCCTACCTTTTCGGCAAAGCCTTATCCGCTATGACCTTTATGAGCGCCTGCTTAAAAGGGGAAACGGGGGAGATTTCCCTTTCCTTAAAAACGAGCGGCGCGGGCGGCGAGATCGCCGTTTCGGGCAATCGCGCGCTGTACATGCGCGGATATATCGAAAATACGAAGTTGAGCGGCGCGTTTAACGAGGAAACCGAACGCGCGGCGTTTGCGGAAAACGGTTCGCTGACGATCATTCGCAACGACGGGTACGCCCGTCCGTTCGTCGGCGCGTGCGCTTTTCCGATGAGCGGCGGCTTGGACGAGGCGTTTGAAGAATATTTCCGCATCAGCGAACAGCTCCCCACACGTATCGCGACGACGGTGAAGATCGGCGAACACGGCAAGGTGCTTTTTGCGGGCGTAGCGGTGTTACAGCCCCTGCCCTTTGCGGACGAAAATACCCTGCAAAAAGTCCATGCGGCGGACTTGGATAAACTGCTTTGCGATATCCAAGCGCAGGGTGTAGAGTGCGCGGCGGAAAGCGCGTTTGGCAAGGACGAACGGGTATGGGAAGTGCGGACGGCGGCGTACAAATGCAACTGCTCGCGGCAGTATTTGACGAGGGTGCTCGTATCCCTCGGCGAAGAGCAAATGCGCGCGATCATACGCGAGGACGGCGCGGTACGTATCCATTGTCACTATTGCAACAGCGATTACGCGTTTGACGAGAAAGACGCAGACGAGCTCTTTTCAAAAACGAACGGATAAACACGGAGAAATACGAAAAAATATGGCGAACGGAGTGAAGAAAATCGATTTCAGCCGCAAGCGCATAGCTCATCTTGCGGACAAATATTACAACGAGGGGAAATTTCTTCCCGCTCTCCGTTTGGCGTACAAGGAATTGCTGGAATACGGCGGAGATCCCGACGTATACGCCCGTTTTGCGGACATTTACGAGGCAATGGGCTTGCAGGGCTCTGCCGTTAACTGCTATTTCCGTTTTTTGGACGTGGCGGAAGAACAGGACCTGCCCGACATCTACGAGGGGCTTGCCGCCAACTTTTTAAGTATCGGCAACGAGAGCCAGTCCGCTTTTTATTATAACAAGCTGATCGACGTGGACGATACGCTGCCCGACGAAACGAAATTCGATATCGCCGAGGCGTTTTCTGCGGCGAAAAAGGATAAATTCCGCTTTATATACCCGCCCAAGCTCGCCGATTATTCCAAGGAAATGAGCGTTGGCTCTAAGGCGTTAAAGGCGGGGGATTGCCGCCGCGCGATCGACGAGTTCTCCAAGGTCGAAAGGGGGGCAAAGGAATATGCCTCCGCAAAGGAAATGCAGGCGGTTGCGCACCTGCTTGCAGGGGAAACGGAGCTGGCTGAACAGGCGTGCAAAGAGCTGCTTTCGGTTTCGCCCGACGACGTACGGGCGCAGGCGACCCTTGCGGCGGTGTATTTGGAACAGGGCAGAAAGGACGAAAGCCGCGCTCTGGCGGAAAAGCTCGCCGCAGAGGAACAGGACAATGCGGACGATTTGTATAAGGTCGCGACGGTTTGCTGTGAAAACGACATGCACGAGCAAGCATATCAAAAATTCAAACTGCTCGAAAAGAAAATGCCCTACGACGGCAGAATGTTATATTTTAAGGCGGTCGCCGCATACAAGAGCGGGCGTTTGGCGGCGGCGGAAAAGGCTTTGGACGACCTTTGCACGGTATACACCGACGCGGAAGTCGCAAAATATTATTTAAAAGAATTGCGCGCTTACCGACGTGATTTAGAAGAAAGTGGGGGGACGGGTCGAGACGAACAGGAAAACGAGCGCCCTACGCCGCCCGAATTTACCTATTTTTATCACTTGCCGCAGGAAGAGCGGGAACAGCGTTGCGCGTCCCTGCTCAAAATCGGGGATTGTCCCAAGGACGAGGCGCAAATTTTCGGGTTGCTTGCTCTGCACGACGGATATTTTCAATGGTGCTTTGACGAAATGGACGGCGGCGATCACGACCTGCAATACCTCGGTCTGGTCACGGCGATCCACGTGGGCGCGGACGAATTCGTGCGGGACGTGTTGCTCGATTTTGAGGTCGCGGACGTATTAAAAATAGAGGCGTTGCGGTTGCTTTTGGAACGGAACGAGGATTTGGACGTGGGGCTGGTACTGTGCAGTATTTACCGCCGTGTGCCCCTGCTCCGTATCAAGATCGGCAGAAAACGTCGCAAAAAGTTTGTGGAAAGCTACGCCAAAGTCGCCTCTAAATTCGTGGCGATCAGCGATATGCACGGCAAAAAAATTGCGGCGGCGGCGGAAAAGCTCTACCGCGCTTTGGAAAAACACGACGCGCTGGACCTTGTGGATAAAGACGACGATTGCGCCTGCGCGATCTTCCTGCTTTCGGGAATTAAAGAGCTGGGCAGGGATAAGGCGATGATCGCCTCGGCGTTCGACGCAAATTTGGACAGGGTACACGTGCTGATGAGCTACGTCGTTACGGACGGTATGTCCCCGCAAGCGGCGAACCCGCCCCAAGAACAACCGACAAAAACGCAAGAGGATAAGACGGAAGACAACGGAGAAAACACATGAAACTGATCGATTTTGACGGGCTTTTCGACGAAAAGCTGGCGCAATATATGTCCGAAAATAAAAACAAACACAGCGAAAAGCAATGGGAAGATATTATCCCCAAGCTTTACAAAAAATTTGGCGATACCCGTATCGCGAAAATCGGTTGCACGCCCAAGGAATACTATGCGCGCATGTCCGATAACGAGCTGGTGGAAACTCTTTCGGCGCATTTATCGCAGGACGTGCCCGTGCCCGAATTCCTTTGCAACGAGATCGAAAATCGGGGCGAGGTGGAAACTCTGTTGTCCTTGCTGGATAGCCAAGACCCCCAAACCGTGTCGTATGCAATCAATTTGATCGGGGAAGATCCGCGCGCTTTCGACAGCTATTTTGCCATTTTGTCGCAGGAGCGTTTGGACGAGGATATCCGCAGCGATCTTGCCGATATTTTGCGCTTGCACGCAGACGAAGTCAAGGCGCAGGCGCTTGCGATTTATCGCGACGGCAAGGCTAAGACGTATATGCTAGAAATACTGTCGCGCGTGTGCGTGCGCTCGGACGAGGTGTACGATTTGCTGATAGGCGAATTCCATGCCGCAGACGATAGCGCGGTGTATGCAGGGTATTTGGCGGCGTATGGGGACGAGCGGGCTTTGCCTGTTTTGCTCCGCCGTATCGAGGACAGAAGTATCGGATTTGTGGAATTTCAGGAGCTGAAATACGCCATCGAGGCGCTGGGCGGCGAATACAACGAACCGCGCGATTTTTCAAACGATAAAGATTATCTGGCGATCGAAGTGGCGTCGGCGAAAGCGACGGAAACGGACGGCTTGAAGAGCTGACGAAAGAAAAAACGCTAAAAAAAGAATAACGGAAGAACTCTCCGCATATAGTAAACCGTATAGGGTTTGCCTGCGGAGATTTTTTATGCCCAAACCGTCGTAAAATCGATACGTATGGGGGGATTTCCGCATAACGATACGGCAATCAAGGGAGGCGTTGATTGAAAATTACAGCGAATACGAAGACATTGCCCACCGCACGGGCGGGGATATTTACATAGGCGTAGTCGGTCCGGTGCGGACGGGGAAATCCACCTTTATCAAGCGGGTAATGGAAACGCTCGTGATCCCTGCCGCGGATGAAAAAATTCGCGTGGAGATGACGGACGAACTGCCACAATCGGCGGCGGGAAAGACGGTGATGACGACCGAGCCGAAATTCGTGCCCGCTACGGCGGCAAAAATTACGGTGGCGAAGGGCGCGGACGTGTCCGTGCGTTTGGTCGATTGCGTGGGCTTTGCCGTGGACGGAGCAAGCGGCTTTGAGGAAGAGGGCGCGCCCCGCCTCGTCCATACCCCGTGGAGCGAAGAGCCGATGCCCTTTGAACAGGCGGCGGCGCTCGGTACGGAAAAAGTGATCAAGGAACATTCCACGATCGGCGTTTTGGTGACGACGGACGGGAGTATTACCGAGATCCCGCGCGAAAATTACGTCGCCGCGGAGGAGCGCGCCGTACGGGAGCTGAAAGAGATCGACAAACCGTTCGTGGTGCTCTTAAACTGCAAAAAACCGTCCGCCGTTTCTTCGCTCAAAAAATCCCTTGAAGAAAAATACGGCGTACCCGTGGTCGCGATGAACGTGGAAAAAATGGGCGAAAACGAGATTTTGGAGCTTTTCCAAAGGGTGCTTTTCGAGTTCCCCGTCGCTCGTATCGACGTAAAGCTGCCAAACTGGTTACGCACGTTTGCGCAGGAGCATAACGCGGTGGACGGCGCTTTGTCCGCCGTGAAAAGAGCGGCGGCAAATATCCGTAAAATGCGCGATTGTTTTACGTTGGAAAGCCTCTTTGACGGCGAGAGCAATTATCTCAATCCCGACGAGATCCGCATGGATCTGGGCAAGGGCAGGGCGGAAATTACGATCGGGACGAAAGAAGAATTTTTCTATCAAACGATCAGCGATACCTGTAGGGAAGAGCTTCGCGACCATCTTTCGCTCATGCAATATCTGCAAGCGGTCGCGGGGATCAAAAAGGATTACGACAAGGTGAAAGACGCGCTTAAAGACGCGGCGGAAAACGGCTACGGGATCGTGTATCCGAGCGAAGAGGACTATGCCTTGGAAAAGCCGCGTCTGGTCAAAAAGGGCGCAAGCTACGGCGTGGAATTTAAGGCGCGGGCGAGCGGTTATCATATTATTCGCGTGGACGTGACGGGACAAATCAGCCCGATTATCGGGTCAGAGCAGCAGGGGAAAGACTTTGTGGACGAAACGCTGCAAGCGTACGAAGAGGGCGAACAGCGGGTTTGGGAAACGAATATTTTCGGCAAATCCCTGCGCTCGCTCGTCGAGGGGGAACTGGCGGGCAAGAGCAATGCTATGCCCGTAGAGCTCCGCAAAAAAATGCGCCGTATCGTGACGAAGATCGTCAACGACGGTAAGACGAACGTGTTCTGTCTGATTTTTTAAAGGTGCGTGCGCGCGCGAGGGAATAAAAAGCGGGAGAACGGGGCATACTCATTGTAAAAGCGAGAACGGAGGTTTTTCCATGAGTAAAGGGTCAAAAGCTAAAAAAGACAGAGTACCCAAGATCAGCGAAGAGGAATACGCGGCGTATCTTTCCGCCTTAAAAAGCATGACGGAGGGGGGAGACGGGGGCGACGTATCAGGACCGTCCACGTCTGCGCAAGGCAAGAAAGAGTAAAAAAGAAACGGGGGACGGGTACGTTTCCCGTTTTTCACGATTTGCAAAACTTTTTTCCAAAAACGGAAAATTTTTTGAAAAAACACAAAAAAACGGTTGACAAACCCGATAGATTTTAGTATTATTATAAAGCTGTTTTGAATAGCGCACGAAAAATGCGTTGTGCAGGACTATATCGCGGGGTGGAGCAGCTAGGTAGCTCGCCGGGCTCATAACCCGGAGGTCGCAGGTTCGAATCCTGCCCCCGCAACCAAAATGGCGGCGTAGCTTAGTTGGTTAGAGCGTCCGGTTCATACCCGGAAGGTCATAAGTT
>JAFTQY010000075.1 GCA_017462505.1 Clostridia bacterium | reverse complement strand
TTTTAAATCGAAAATCGTTCTGCGTTTTACGATCTGCTGTTGATATTTTACGTAGTGACGGATAATATCCATCAAGCCGAGCTGTTTGGGCTTGCCGTCCGCAATCACGACCATATTGATAACGAACGTCACTTCCAAATCGGTGTATTTATACAGGCATTTTAAAATGGCGTCTACGTCCGCGTCCTTTTTAATACGAATGACCGCGCGCATACCCGTTCTGTCCGATTCGTCCTGTACGTAGTCCAAGCCCGCAAGCTCTTCCTTTTTCTCTTCACGCAGCTCCACCACCTTTTTCAAAAGCTGCGCTTTGTTGACCTGATAAGGAAGTTCCGTAATAATCAAATTCGTCTTGCCGTTGTCCGTCTTTTCCGCCGTAATCTTTGCGCGCAGAGTAATTTTACCGCGACCCGTTTTATACGCCTGAATCAGCTCGTTGGCGATAATCAAACCGCCCGTCGGGAAATCGGGGCAAGGAATATATTCCATCATTTCTTCCAGCGAAATGGCGGGATTGTCAATGTACGCCACTACGCCGTTGATGACCTCTTCCAAGTTGTGCGTGGGGATATTCGTCGCCAGACCGACCGCGATACCCGACGCGCCGTTGACGAGCAGGTTCGGAAAACGCCCGGGCAAAATATCGGGTTCTTTCAAGCTGTCGTCGAAGTTCAACGAAAAGCTGACCGTTTCTTTGTCGATATCCCGCAAAAGTTCGAGCGCCAAAGGCTCCATACGCGCCTCGGTATAACGCATAGCCGCCGCGGGGTCGCCGTCTACCGAACCGAAGTTACCGTGCCCGTTGACGAGCGTTTTGCCCATGTTGAAATTCTGCGCCATGCGCACCATAGCGTCGTATACCGAGCTGTCGCCGTGAGGATGGAATTTACCCATGCAATCGCCGACGATACGGGCGCTCTTTTTATGAGGCTTGTCGGGCGTTAAACCCATTTCGTGCATGGTATACAGAATACGTCTTTGTACGGGCTTTAAGCCGTCCTCAACACGCGGCAGAGCACGGTCGAGAATAACAAATTCCGCATACGGTAACATGGAGGAATGTAATACTTTTTCAAGCGGTTCAACGAACAGTTGACCAGTCGGCTCGATTTTTTCGGGTTCGATCTTTTTACTCTTCGCCATTATTCTTCCTCCTTGTTATCTTTTTTCTCAATTTTATCAATAAAGGTATCCCGTTTGTTGAAATTTGCGTATTTTGCAAGGAATTCCTTTCTGCCCTCTACCTTATCGCCCATGAGCGTTGTAATCATGCGTTCCGCCTTTGCCGCGTCCTCTACCGTTACTTGGATAAGGTTACGGGTAGCGGGATTCATGGTCGTTTCCCAAAGCTGTTCCGCGCTCATTTCACCAAGACCTTTATAACGCTGCAACTGATAGCCCTTGCCGATTTTTTCGATCTTTTCGTTCAGCTCGTTATCGTCGTACGCGTATTCGACCTTGTCGCCCTTGTAGACTTTATAGAGGGGCGGCATACCGATATACACGCAACCCGCGTTGACAAGCGGGCGCATATAACGGAAGAAGAACGTCAGCAAAATGCAACGAATATGCATACCGTCTTGGTCGGCATCCGAAAGAATGATGACTTTGTGATAATTGATCTTTTCCATTTTGAAATCGGGATCGATACCCGCGCCGATCGCGCTGATCATGGTACGGATTTCTTCGTTTTCCAAAATCTGCGCCAGCTTTTTCTTTTCGACGTTAAGAGGCTTACCGCGCAGAGGCAAAATGGACTGGAATTGTCTTACGCGCGCCTGTTTCGCCGTACCGCCTGCCGAGTCCCCCTCTACGATAAACATTTCGTTGAGTTCGGGTTTTCTGCCCGAGCAAGCCGCGAGCTTGCCGACTAAATTCAAGCCGTCAATGCTGTTTTTGGAACGGGCGTTTTCCTTGGCGGTCTTTGCCGCGATACGGGATTTCGCCGCGCCCTGCGCCTTTTTGATGATTTCGTCCATCGTCTTTTTATAGCCGCGGACGTTTTTAAAGGAATTAAACCCTTCGATTACCGTCGCCTCCACCGCAGGACGCGCCTCGGTATTGCCGAGCTTGGTTTTCGTCTGCCCCTCGAATTGCACGTTTGCCATTTTGATAGACACAACGACCGTCAAGCCCTCGCAAAAGTCGTCCCCTTGGAAATTCGGGTCTTTGTCTTTGAGCATGCCGTTGGAGCGCGCGTATTCGTTGAGTACGCGCGTCAAACCCGAATGGAAACCCATTTCATGATAACCGCCCTCGGGCGTGGGAATATTGTTGACGAACGAGAACATCGATTCGCGGTATTCGCCCGTGTGCTGAATGGAAAATTCCACCTGAATACCGTTCTTTTCCGCTTTATAATAAATCGGTTGCGCGTACAGTCTGCGCTTACCCTCGTTCATGCTCTTTACATAGTCGGAAATGCCGCCGTCGTATTTGAACGTGATGCGATACGGCTCGCTTTCCAAAGCCAGCTCGTCCAGCTCGCCGAACAAAGACTGCTGCCCCATGCCCATATCGAACAGATCGCCCGTTTCCGTCGTTTCGGGCGTTTCTCCTGCGGTTTCTACGCTTTCTTCCGTGCTTTCGCCGTCCGCGTTTTCGCCCTCTTCCGCGCTGTCAAAGAGCATTTTTGCGCGGCGCGCCTCTGCCATCGTCGTACGTTCGTCGATCAGCGTAATTTCTACGCCGCGGTTTAAAAAGGCAAGCTGACGAAGACGTTCTTCCACCGTTTCCAAATCAAAATTCAGCTCCGAAAACACCGTTGCGTCCGGCTTAAAGCGAATGGACGTACCCTGACGGTTGGTGCGCAAGCCCGTATCCTCCAAAGGCCCGTCTGGCAACCCCGATTCCACCTTTTTCTTACGCGCGTTATATTTGGAATGGAAACTCATTTTATAAATATGCTTGTTACGGCAAACCTCTACGGTCAGCCATTCGGAAAGAGCGTTGGTAACCGACGCGCCTACGCCGTGCAGACCGCCCGAATATTCGTAATT
>JAFTQY010000007.1 GCA_017462505.1 Clostridia bacterium | reverse complement strand
CCTTGAATGTCCTCCTTTTGGTTTTTATTTATTGGGTTTGCAGACCTCAATTTTATTATACCAAAAGGAGTTTTTATTCTCAAGAATTATATGTGTAACATTTCCTGAACCCCGCGTCTAACGCGGGGTATTACTATACAATAAAAAAAGAGAGCTGTTTTGCCCTCTTTTTTTTGCTATGTTTAGAATTTTTCTACGCAATACATACGGAAGAATTCCGCGCAGTCCTCTACCCAACGTCTTGCCTTTTTCAGCTCCGGTCCTTCGGGGTTGATATCCAAATTCCCCGTCGCCAAACCGTGTCTGCCGTGCGGATAAATATGTAATTCGTAATCCCGTTCGTGATCGGACATTGCCTGTGCAAAACGGATCGCATTGTCCCCGGGAACAACCTGATCGTCCGCAGTCGCCCAAATGAACGCAGGCGGGGTATGCTCGGAAACCGCCTCGTTGAGATTAAGCGTTTTCATAAGCGCCGCTTTTTCCTCTTCTGAATACCCGTTTAAAAGATTTTCAAAGGACGCGAAATGCCCGTGAACATTTGAAATAACAGGATAGCAAAGCCCTACCCCCGCAGGTTTACAATTGAGCGCAACGCCCGCTTTTTTCGATACGTTTTGGTGTTCGACGGCAAGATTGCCCGTCAAGTGCCCGCCTGCGGAAAATCCGACGACAAACACCTCGTCAGGGTTTACATTCAGTTCCTTTGCGTGCTGTTTAATATAATCCACCGCGGACGCCGCCTCCAAAAGCTCTTCGGGATAGCGCACCCCGTCCGTTACGGTAAGATACCAGAGCACGAACACCTGAAAGCCCTGTCCCAAAAAGGCGCTGGCGATCGGCTCGCCTTCGCGACGGCTGGTCATTGCATACCCGCCGCCCGGGAGCACCAACACCGCCGGTCTTGCCCAGTTTTGATCCGTTTCGCCGTCGTACGGATAATCGGTTACCAGCCCGTCCAGCTTACCGCCCTGCAAAAAGGGATATACGTCTTTCAAATTCACCGAAATCGTCTTCATTTGTTTTCCTCATCAATTAAAAAATTCATTGTAGATCGCTTTTAAGCAATCCGCATAGTCCTTGTTTTCCACGCCGACGATAATGTTGAGCTCGCTCGACCCTTGGTCGATCATGTTCACGTTGATCCCCGCCTCGCTGAGCGCCTTGAAAAGGCGCGCGGACGTACCGACGTTCTTCGCCATACCGTGCCCAACCGTTGCGATCAGCGCGATATTTTCGTGCGCGTAAATTTTATCGGGGTGCACCGCCGCCGTGAACTCGTCAAGGAGCTCCTGCAAAACGCCGCCCTTTAAATATTCGTTGTCGATAACCAAAGACATGGTATCGATCCCCGAGGGCAAATGCTCAAAGGAAATGCCGTGCTTGCCGATCACCGAAAGCACCTTTCCGACAAAACCGACCTCCGAGTTCATCAACGATTTTTCGAGGGTGATCGAGGTAAAATCTTTTTTGCCCGCAATACCCGTAACGACGTAATCGCGGATATCCCGCGTCGAGTTCTTCACGATATACGTGCCCGCGTCCTCAGGACGGAAGGTGTTGCAGATACGAATGGGAATCCCTGCGCTGCGCACGGGGAAAATCGATTCGCTGTGCAAAACGTTCGCGCCCATATACGAAAGCTCGCGCAGTTCCTGATAGGTGAGCTCGGGAATCCATTTCGGCGAGTTTACGATACGGGGATCGCACACGTAAAAGCCGCTGACGTCCGTCCAGTTTTCATACAAATTCGCATACACCGAACGGGCTACGATCGAACCCGAAATATCCCCGCCGCCGCGCGAAAAGGTCTTGACCTTACCATTTGCGCCCAAGCCGTAAAACCCGGGAATAACCGCGCGCGGATACGCCTTTAAAACCTCCGCGCCCAGCGCAAACGTCCTTTCCTGATCGAGCACGCCGTTCTCGTCAAAGCGGACAAACTCGGTCGCGTCCACAAAGGGAACGTTTAACACCGCCGCCATAATTTTCGCCGCCAAAAATTCCCCGCGCGAGGCGCAATAATCACGACCTGCACCGTTTAAAATTTCCTTTTCCGCCTCGTCCAAGCCGTCTTTGATATGCAGCTCTCTGCCGATTTCCTTTTCGATGTTCGTAAAGCGCACGCGGATCTTTTCAAACGTTTCCTTAAACGCCGCAATATCCCCCGTTTCGACCTCGTCCGAACACTTATACAAAAGGTCGGTCACCTTGATATCTCCGCTAAACCGCTTACCGGGCGCGGAAACCACCACGTAGCGACGCTGTTCGTCGCTTTCGACGATCTTTGCGGCGGACAAAATCACGTTACCGCTCGCCATCGACGTACCGCCGAACTTACAAACTTTCAATCCCATACAAACTCCTTGCGCGGCAACCTCTGCCGCCAAAACTCTTTTTCTTTCTCTCTATGCCGCCTCTGCGGGCTATACCGCCCCTGCGGGCGTTTTTTGCCAAAGCTTACACGTGCAAAGCCAACACCACGAAAAAGGCAAGCCCCACGCAGATCGCTTTGATCCAAAATTTAGAAACGAATACGTTTTTCAAAAATCTTGCAAACTTCATTGTCCGTTACCTCCGCGCCCCTTTCTTTTCCGTCAAAGGCATTTCGTGCCAGTAATAATCCTTCAACGCGTCCACGAGCATATCGTAATCGGCATATCTCGTTACCGCGCCCTGTTTTACGATCGAAATGATCCCCGTTTCCTCGGACACCACCAACGAGATCACGTTGGCAACCTCGGTGATCCCGATCGCCGCGCGGTGGCGCGTGCCGTATTCCTTGGGATAGCTAGTCTTTTGCGTCAGGGGCAAGAAACACCCTGCCGCCTGAATTTTATGTCCGTGAATAACCATTGCGCCGTCGTGCAAAGGCGCTTTCGGGAAAAACACCCCTTCGATCATCTGCGTCGAAATTTCCGCGTCGATGGAAACGCCGCTCTGCAAAACCTGCTTAGGCAACGCGCCTTTGGAGAGAACGATGAGCGCGCCCACGTTGTTTTTGGACATGTTCTGCAACGCCTTGACGATATGCGTCATGCAACGCTCCGTTTCCGCCTGCGAAACGACTTCCGTGCCGCCCGTCGCCTTTTCCACGGGCTTTTCCGTCGTCGTTCGTACGTCCCAGAAATATTTTTTCACTTCCACGCTAAACAGCAACAGCATGGTCGCGGAGACGAGCAACACGAACAGGAAGAAGATCGGCGCAGGCATGATGTCCTTATCGAACGCGGAAATACAACCGCCCCCCACGAGTATACACCAATATACCAACATCAGGTTGGTCGCTTCGTTGTCCCGCAAGATCTTCGACACGAAGAAAATGACCGTGAACAACAGAATAATCTCTACCACCTGCAATGCGCCGAAGTTGTTAAAAAACGCCTGTGCGTTCGTTTTTAATACATTCCAGCTGGTTGTCAGAAGTTGTGTTCCCATAAATACCTCCGCCCGTTTTTACGTCCTTTTCCGTTGGTAAAGCGCACAAGGCTAAGTCGCACGCTCTAAACACCGTGAAATCTCCCGCAAAAAAAGGGATTTTGTACTATTATTATATAAAATCTATCACTGAAAATAAAGCGTTTTACGCTATTTTTTTCAGTTTTTTTTGAAAAACAGCTTTGCTGTTACCGTTTTTAAAGCCGCCGACGGGGTCAACACGCCGCATTTGATATCGCTGATCGCCTGATACACGCCGCTGTACAACGCCAAAAGCTCGCCCTTGGCAAATTTCGCCGCCTGTTCGCGGTTCTTTTTCGCCGCGTATTCCTTGATCCCGAGCGCCGTCGCCACTTCCTTGTCGCCACCCCTGCAAAGGGAAACCTCGTACAAGCCCTTGAAATAGGACGCCAAAGAGGACAGCAAGGACGTTTCGTTAAAGCCGCGCGTGGATAAATCCTTGATGACCTTCATGTATTCCGAATAATTTTTCCGTGCCAAAGCGTTGGCAAGCTCATAAATTTTATACTCGGAATCGGGATAAACCAAGCCGTCCACGATCTCGTCCGTCAGCCGCTCCTTGCCCGTCGCCGCGCAATAGCCCAGCAGCTTTTCCGTTTCCATCGCGATACGGGACATGTCAAACACGCAATAGGACGCCAGCTTGCCGCAGGTAATTCCGTCCGCATACACCCCCGCCCGTTTGCAGGTGACGTATATCCATTTCTTGATCGTTTCTTCGTCGGAACGGGAACAGTCCACGTAGGTCACGTTCGGCTTTTTCGCCAAAGCCGCCGTACCCGTCTTCCCCTTTCCGCTGTTCACGATCAGCAAAATACTGTCCGCGGGCGGATTGTCGAACAGAGGTTTAAGATAGCTGTCAAAATCCTTTTCGGTGGGGTAAAATTCCGTCACCCGCACCAACCGTTTTTGGCTGATGAACGGAAAACAGCTCACCGCGTCCACGAGCGTTTTCAGCTTTTCGCCCTTTAACGCGCCGCCGTCAAAGGACGCGTAATCCAAGGTCGGCTCTTGCACGTACAGCTTTTTCAAGGCCTGTTCGCCCTTTTCGCGGAAATATACTTCCTCGCCTTCAAAAAGATAAATCGGGCGCGCCCCGTTTTCGTCGGTGAATTTTTTAAATTCTACGTATTTCACGGGCAATCCCCCACTCTTTTTTGTTATTATAACACATGCGAAGAAAAAAAGCAAGACCTTGCGCCCAAAACCTTGCGTTTTCGCCCCGTTTTCTTAGGAAATTAAAGGCAAATTATATAAAAAAGTCGCGACGACAACCCCCAACGTCAGCCCGCAAGCGCAGTACCGACGGATTTTTGCGGATAAATTCCATTTATCCGAACAGAACGTGCACGCCAAATAATAGCATACCGCGCCGCCCACAGGCAAAGAAAATCCCCTGATCATAAAAGAGGAAAAATCGCAAGCCTCAAAGACCAGCAACGTTGCCGACCAGAGCATGGACGGCAGGTATAAAATGACGTTCGCCGCAGACACGGGTAGTGCGCAAGCTATAAAAACGAAGAAAAGCAATAGCGAAAACGCCGCGCTGATCAGCGGCACGAACAGTAGGTTCAATACCAGCGACCAGCAGGACACGTACCCAAACATCTGCAATAAAATGGGCGAAGTAGCGATCTGCGCCGCCAGCGATACCGATAGCAGAGAAACGAGGGCGCGGCGTACGCTTTCCCAAACGGTCGGCGGCAGATCTTCCCGTTCTTTCCGCCTCTGTAAAAGTCTTTCTCTGCGCTTGCCTGCAAGGGATAAAACAAGCCGATCATACGTTTCATCGCAGACATGCCCCAGGGGTTTTGCCAAAAACACGATCCCAAAGCACGCTGCAAAGGACAGTTGAAAGCCTACGCAAAAGAGCTGTATCGGGTTAACTAGCAAAATCAAAAACGCCGCCAAGCCCAGCGTTTCCAAGCCGTCGCTTTTCAGCCCGAGTAATTTGGCGGCATACGTTACCAAACACAAGATTAACGCGCGGACAACAGACGCCGTAAACCCGCACACGCCCGCATAAAAACATAAGATAAACGCAAGCAGAATAAAATGCACTGGTTTTGGCAATCCTTTCAGGGGCGTTTTCCGTATCAACAGCAGGCAAAAGGCGTACAGCGCGCCCACGTGTAGCCCCGACACGGCAAAGATATGCGCGATACCGCCCCTGCGCACGTTTTCCAAAAGCTCGTAATCGATCCCAGACGTGTCCCCTGTCAAAACCGCCATCGTCACCGCCGCAGGCGTTTCGTCCATACCCGCATATACAACGCGCTCCATGCGGGTACGTATCGCGGCGAACGGCGCAAATTTACGCCCGATCACTTCCAGCGCTTGCATTTCCGTCAAGGAAAAGCGCACGTTCTCGCTAAGGTCGTTTGCGCGAAAGCCGTACTCGCCGTAAAAGGAAACGTCCGTCTGCACAAAACCCTCACCGCGCACCACGTCGGCAAGACGAATTTTATCGGCATACGCAGGGGACAGGTACGCGATGAGCCGCCCGTCTTGCCCCTCGCCGTCGATCTGCACGCCGCGCAAAACCACCGTCAGCATATAATCGGTCAAGGTCTTTTCTTCCACCTCGCCCACGACTTCCGCCTGTCCGTTGTATTGCCGCGCGTCCGTAAAATCAAGTATTTTATTTGTAAAAGCAGAATAGCCAAAGCAAAAACAAGCGCAAAGCCAACCGACCGCGGCCGCCGTCAACGCCAACCGTCGCAAGCTTTTGCAAAAACAAAAAGACGCCGCCGCAAACGGGAGCAACGCCATGCTCCACCACGCGGAAACGTCTTTAAAAATATGCAAGTACGCGAACACAATACCGAGCGCAAGGCTCGCGGCAGAGAAAAACAACGGACGGAAATTGAACAATCTATCGGCTACGTTTTCTCTCTTTTGTGTATACATTTGTATCTACTCGTTGAAAAGTTTAGTTTTCCAAGCCCGCCAAATAATCAATGGACACGCCAAAATACTTGGCAATGCGAACAAGGTTCGAGAGTTTCGGTTCACGCAAACCGTTCTCCCACAAGCTAATCGTCCCGTGGCTTACCTCCAAGGTATCCGCAAGCTTTTCCTGCCCGATCCCCTTTTCCGTCCGTAAGTCTTTTAATCTTTCGGCAAAAATTTCTTTCATACATATATTATCTCACAGTTGTAAGAAATAAATTGTATTTGTTACTTTAATAAGGGATTTTCTGGTTTCCGATTGCCTTCTTTCTTATTTTTAATTCATTCTTCCTTATTCTAATGCATTCTTCCTTATTCTAATGCGTTCTTCCTTATTCTAATGCGTTCTTCCTTATCTTTAATTTGTTCTTCCCTGTTTTTACTTCATACTTCCTTGTCTATCATTTGAACATTTGAACAACTGTTCAAATGATATTTCAATTTATCACAGGTTTGGTCCTTAGCACATATTCTTTCTTATTTATCCCCAAGAAACTGAACAAAATCGATGTTATTACCGTCAGGGTCTCTTACTGAAAAGTATTTATAATTCCAAGGAAGTATCTTGGGTTCATCATTTATATTTACACCTGCATTTATAAGTCTGCTATATTCAGCATCAACATCGTCAACAATAAATTCTAAACCACAACAATCAGGATTTATAAGAGTTTTGTTTTCCGTGTAAGTAATAACAATACAACAATTATCAATCAGAATTTCGTATCTGTATAAATTTCTCTCGTGATACGGTTTATTTAAAACTAAAGAGTAAAAAATACTCATTTCTAAAACTTTTGTTGTTGCTATATTTACGCAATTAAGTTTCATAATAAAAACCTCCTACAAATTCTTATTTATCTTTGTGTTTATTATATCAAAAAAGCAATATACTTCAAGTTGTTATAAAAGCTCGACTTATAAAAGCCGAGCTTTTTCCGTTATTCCAAATACTGCGAAACGGTATACGAAAGCTTGTCAATGACTTCTTCCACGTCGCCAAACAGCATACAGCCCGCCGCGCGGATATGCCCGCCGCCGCCGTATACGCCCGCAATTTTGTTCACGTCCGCGTATTCCTTAGAACGCAACGAAATTTTATACTGTCCCTTTTTCACTTCCATCACAGACGCGGCAACCTCTACCGTTTCCACGTTCAACGGGAAATCCACAAACCCTTCCGTCATGCCATTATCCGCGCCGCAAAGCTCCATATTTTCCTTGCTGACGACGATCACCGCAAATCTATCGTCGTGGTAATAGCGCATACCGCTCATGGTCTTGGCAAACAGCGCGGCGCGCGCCTTGGGCTGTTTCTTAAACAGCATATAATGGTAATACCGAATATCCGCCCCCGCCGCGACCAGCTTTGCCGCCAACGTCAGCGTTTCTTCCGTCACATCGTCATGCGAAAAATTCCCCGAATCGGTCAACAGCCCGATCAAGAGATATTCCGCCGTTTTTTTATCAAACGGAGCACCCAGACCTTCGATCAGCGCCGCAACGTTCATGCAATTCGCCGAACATTCGCGCACGTAATTATACTTCGCAAAGCTATTATTCGAGATATGGTGATCGATATTGACGGTGTCGATTTTCTTGCGTTTCGCCGCCAAAAACTCGTCCTGCAACGCCCCCAAACGCTGTTCGTCGCTGCAATCCACCGTCACCAGCAGATCATACGCCCTCGTCGGGGCTTTCTTCACCCGCTCGATACCGTTGATAAAGGCGAGGTTGGACGGAACGTCCGTTTCCACGCACACCTCATTATCAATGCCAAGCGTGTCCAACGCGCAAGAAAGCGCTAGCGCGCTCCCGAACGCGTCGCCGTCAGGGCGCATATGTCCCACGATCAACACGCTTTTTGCCGATTTTATTCTGTTTGCAATCTGTTCCAAAGAACAATTCATAGTATACTCCCAAAAAGCCTTAATGCGCTGCAAAACCGCAACGCATTAAAAAACTTACTTTTCTTCGTCCGTATCCCCGTCCGCGGGCGTGGAATAGGTAATTTTTTTAAACAGCTCGTCCATCTTCGCGCCGTACACCATGCTCCCGTCCATGCGGAAGGTCAGCGACGGAACGGTACGCATACGCATTACCTGCGACAGCTCGTGACGGATCCACCCTGCGTTTTCCTGCAAGAGCGCAAAAGAACGCTTGGTTTCCTCGTCGGTCGTGCCGTAGATACTCACGTAAACGATCGCCGTTTTCAAATCGGGCGCGACGTCCGTTTCCGTAACCGATATCAGCCCTTTCAAAGCGGGCGCTTTATCCTTTAAACGGCGCAAGATCGCGCTGATTTCCTTTTGATATTCCCCGTTCAAACGGGAAGTTCTCGACACTTTCATTACGCTTTGATTTCCTCCGTAACGTAACATTCGATAATATCGCCGACGCGGATTTCGTTAAAGCCCTCGATCGCACAGCCGCATTCGTAGCCGTAGTTGACCTCTTTCACATCGTCCTTAAATCTCTTCAACTGCTTGACGCCGCCCTCGCAGATCATGATATCTTCGCGGTAAATTCTGAGTTTCCCGCCGCGGATGATCTTGCCGTCCGTAACGTAACAGCCAGCAATCGTACCCACGCCCGTGATATTGAACGTCTGGCGCACTTCGCACTTACCCGTAAGCACTTCTTTAAGCTTAGGCGCAAGCATACCTTTAAGCGCCGCTTCCATATCGTCGATCAGCTCGTAAATGATACGGTAACTTCTTACGTCCACCTTAGAGGTTTCCGCAAGCTTTTTCGCCTTGGTATCGGGACGAACGTTGAACCCGATAATGATCGCGTTCGCGCTGTCCGCCAGCATCACGTCACCCTCGTTGATCGCACCCGCCGCCGAGTGGATAACCTTGACGCGCACCTCTTCGTTCGACAGCTTTTCAAGGGACTGCTTCACCGCCTCAACGCTACCCTGCACGTCGCCCTTGACGATGAGGTTGAGGTTCTTCATCTTGCCCTCTTCCACCTGTGCAAAGATATCGTCGAGCGAAACGCGGCTCTGCTCCTTGATCATGCTTTCGCGTTCGCGGTTCTTTCTTTCTTCCTGTACCTGTTTCATAAGCGCCTGATCGACCGCCATAATGCTGTCGCCGGCGTTGGGAACGTCCTCCAAACCAAGGATCGATACCGCCATGGACGGACCTGCGGATTTGACCGCTCTGCCCTTGTCGTCGAACATAGCGCGGACGCGCCCCATCGTCGTACCCGACAGAATATTGTCGCCCGTTTTCAGCGTACCCGTCTGTACGATAATGCTCGCCACAGGACCTTTGCCCTTGTCGAGCTTCGCCTCGATGATCGTACCCTTT
>JAFTQY010000074.1 GCA_017462505.1 Clostridia bacterium | reverse complement strand
GAATTATATGTGTAACATTTCCTGAACCCCGCGTCTAACGCGGGGTATTACTATACAAAAAGCCCCTTCCGATTTCGGAAGAGGCTATCATTTTCCCAAAAAACGCCGACGCCGGGGAAACGTCGGAAGAAACAGAACAGGGCTTTGTTTATTTTACTGACAAGGAGATACAACAAATGCCTACAAATTTTAGACGATTGATCGTCATACAAGGAAAGCGCTGCCGCATGCGCAAAAGAAAAAGCGGCGAAAAAACATTTACATACCAGATACGCTACCGTTCGCAAGGCTATAACGTCTCCGGCGACGGTGTAACGATCGAGCTTGCCAAGAAACGTTTTATCAAAAATCTGAAGAACGCGCAACCCGCAAAAAAAGAATCTGTCCGGGGCGTGCCCAGTACATTCCATTCTTTCGCGATGCACTACTTCGAGAATTTTAGAAAACCGCGCGTTGCGGAAAAAACGTATCATCACGACTGCTGCCGATACAAACGGTATTTAGAACCGACGTTCACGGAAACGCCATTGACGAAAATCACGCCAACGGATTGCAAAAACCTGTTGGATTCCGTCCTGCAACAAGGCAAGGGCAAGACCGCCGATGAATTGAGATCTCTTCTTAATGGAATTTTTAATTCGGCGATCGCGCACGGTATCATTGATCGCAATCCGCTGGCGATCGTTTTTTATCTTCCCCATGCACGGGAAGAAGGAAAAGCGCTCACACAGGAAGAAGAGCACACGTTGTTACGTTGGATCTGTTCGGATACATGTGATTGTGCAACAGAAATTGCCCTGCTACTCTTTTGCGGGTTGCGTGCAAACGAGCTGGAAAACAAAAATCATCCCCCTGAAATCGAAGGTAAATTTATCAAAGCGGTAAATTCAAAGCGGCACTTCAACAATAAATCGCGAATCGAATTTAAGTTCATACCGATTTGCCAAGCGCTACGACCGTTCCTGAAAAATGGATTTCATCTTCGTCTTTCCGCGCGAGCCGTACGCAAGCGTATGCAGAAAATTCTGCCAAACTGCACATTGAAGGATCTTCGGACAACGTTCTATACCCGATGTCAAACGTTCGGCGTCGCCGAGGTTGCTTTAAAAGAGTTCATGGGGCATTCGTTCGGAAAACTCGGTAACGCATACAGCGATCTGGAAAAACACCAAGACTACCTTCTTTTAGAAGGTAACAAGCTGGATCAATGGAAAATTGACCCATAACTGTCCCAAAACACAAAAATTTTTTAAAAAACGGCATCAAAAAACGACGGTTTTTGATAGAAAAACCTATCAAAAACCGCCGTTTTGGTTGAGGCGACGGGACTTGAACCCACGACCTTTTGGTCCCTAACCAAACGCGCTACCAAGCTGCGCTACGCCTCAATGTATGCCGCTCGTCACCCGAACAGCATTACCATTATACCTATACTTTCCTATTTAGTCAAGCATTTTTTCACGCATTTTTCAACTTTTTTCAAAAAAATTTCCGCGTGTGTTTGCCTATACGCTCTTCAACGGCGCACTACAATTTCAACCGCAACAGCGCCACGAGTTTCGAGACGAAAATGCCCGTCGGGTATATCATGAAGAACGCGACCAGCCCAACGGCTGCCACAATCCCCGCCCATGCGATCACAGGCACGCATTTGTCCAAAATTTTCGTCTTTTTCAAGAGCAATATCACGCCCCCTAAAATCACCAGAGCCGCCAACGCGCCCACGCCCGTGTATTTCACGTACGGCGACGAATATACAAAATGTACAACGTTTTCGCCCTCTTCCAGCTCCACCATCAAAAAGTTCAAATCGTTGTCCACAAGCTCCGCCTTTTTGCCGTTGACCGTCACCGTATAGCCCTTGGACGCGACAAAGCTCAAAAACAGATATTCCCCCGCGTTTTCCGCCGTGACCGTCGCCGTAATCTCGCCTGCGCCCACCTGCACGTCCGCCGCTTTCGTGCGCAAATACTCGCTGGTATTAAACACCATTTGATCGGTGATATCGTACGTCGCTTTCGACGGGTCGTATTCTCTATCCCAAAGGAAATCGTACAGAGCCACCAAATTCTTTTTACGGTTGCTAGGATTGGTTTCCACGTTGGGCGCGACGAATTTATACGGCGCAGAGCTTACGCGATACGCCATGGGGAACACCGCTTTGTTTTCGTACGCAAACCGACCGCTCGATTGCACGTGGTTGCCGTTTTCGTCCAAGACCTTGACCGCATATCCCGTATCCACGTATTTTTCTTCAAATATCTTTTTGGTGGCTATCTTTTCATCGTCTTGATTACTGTTGGGCAAATAGATATATTTATAGCCCAAGAAAGAATCTCCGAACAGATCCGCGCGGTACGACCACGCATAATTAAACTGTCCTTTAAAGCTCGCACTGCCTCCTTGATAGCCGAATAACGCGCGGCACTCGTAATTGTCCGCGTCGATAATCGACGAGAACACGGTAAACGAGTTGGTTTCCCCTGGGAAGGACACGCACGCCGACCATACGTCCTCCAAACGCACCACTTGGCTGCCGCCCACCGTTTTATACACCATACGCCCGAAATCCTTGGTGCGGTAGTAACCATCGTCCTGCGCGGAAATCACCGCCGACATTTTTTTGTAATCTTCCAACGCATTGTGCTGGGTCGAGCGGTTACCCTCCACCATCACCCCGCAACTAAATACCGTCTGCACGCTAAGCAGCGTTGCCAGAACGAGCGACAGCGTTCTAACCGAAAGCTTTTTGCACGAGATCAGCCAACCGCCAAACAGCAACATCAAACACACGATAAAGAACGGAACGCAGATCAATTCTGCCCCGCCGAGCGAATGGGCGAACGAGCCGGGAACATTGCGCAGGTTGTACACAATATCCAAATGCTTATATTTATTATAAAAATTATTGCCAGCCGTCGTATCGCTGTTGACAAACCAACTGAAAAAGCAAAGCAACGCCATCGCCGCAACCGCCAGAGCGCCCACACCGATCATAACGTACGTCCACAGACGCACTTGGTCTTTGGTCGCGGGCTTGTCCTTTTTTATTGTTGTTTTTTCGCTTATTTGCGATACGTCTATGGGGTTTTCTATGCTTTCGCCGCCGACAGCGGGTTCTTCGCCCAACGCCTCGCCGTCGTAAGCGCAATCCTTTTTATAGCATAATTCGTTTAAGCAAAGGCACGCCCCGCCCATAAAATATACGGCGTTCAAAAACCCGAATCGCAACGAATAGGAAAAGTACGAGCCCATATTGAGGAGCAGCATAGATTCGTCCACCAGCACGGGCAATAAGGTCAGCGCGCCCGCCGTGAGCATGAATTTTGCCATGGAAGATTTTAAACCGTTGCGGAAGAACCAAGCGACCGTCAGCCCGACGAACGCCGCGTCCGCGATAATATACGAGCCTTTTCTGTAAAAATATTCGGTAAAGCGTCCCGTAAACGTGTTGTCGCCGCTGGTAATCAGCTCGTTTTTAACGGTGTCGTACCCGAACCAAATCATATCGAACAGTCCGCCGCCGCGGCTACTGCGCAAGAACGCCACCAAAGCGGGGATCAAAATGGGCAACGACGCCACGATCGCGACCAAAAACGCCACGCAAAGCCGCGCGATAAATTTGTATCTGCGTTCCTTTTCCACGCAGAACAGCGCGTAGGCGATCAGCACGGGAAGAACGGTGAACAATGCAAAGCTCGCAATAGAAAAGTGGGTATAGATACAGCACGAAACGAGGACGGAAAACCGCCAAAAGCTACCCGTTTTGACAAAGCGGCAAAACGCCCCCACGCAGAAAGGTACGTAGATGAGCAGATCGAGCCACGCAACAAAGGTGCTGGCTACGAACGCATAGCCGCAAAACGCGTACACAATGCCGATAATCACGCTGAGATATTCGGGAATATTTTTAAACAGTTTACGGACGAACCAAGCGCCGGCAAAGTCCACCGCCGCCAGCTTGAACCCGACGACGAACGCCGCGGTGTAGACGACGTTCCCCTCGCCGCATACTAAAAAGAGCAAACTGAACGGACTGACAAAGGTATACAAAAACATGCCCGTCACGTCCGCGCCGCCCATGATCGAATAGGTATACGTCAGGGTAGATTTGCCCTTGAATACGTCGAAAATATGTTCAAAGAACGGACAAATTTGCGCGGAATAATCGTAGCTTGCCGCCGTGTATTTTGTAGAAAACGGATATACGTCGTACACCCAAGACATAAAAAAATACAACCCCAGCACGATAAGCGGCGTTAAAATCAGTGCAAAATTCTTATCGAAAAACGCGTTGAATTTGGCGGAAAAGGTTTTCTTTTCCCCCTCTTCCGCTTTCGTCGCCGCGGGTGCGGTTGTTTCGGTTATGATTTCCGTTGTCTGTTCGGTTTGTTCGACCTGTTCCGTTGCTTGCATATCCATATCCTTATTGTAACATTTTTCCCTTTTTCTGTCAACGGTATTCCGTGCCTGCGCAAAAAAAACAGAGCGGGAGTTTTCCCCGCCCCGTCTTTGTTATTCCGTTTTTAGCCGTTATGCGCAAGACCGTTGTCACAAAGCTGGCAAATATATGCTCTGCATTCCTTGCAATATCTACCCGTGCTCAAACCGCACTCGACGCAATAGGTCTTGATGTTAGCGCCCGCAGGCAACGCAATCGTCTGCGCTTGGTTGCTGAAATTCTCCGCATACATAGAGTAGTTGACGTACGTCGTCATTTTTTCCCCATCCATAGAGATCGTAATTTTAACGTTGTACGAAACCTCTACTTTCGTGAGCTTATCGTTCTGTACCGTGAAGATCAAATTCGCATTGAGATCGTCCGCACGAATACCCTTGAACGCGGCGATAGTTTGCGTAAACACCATTGCGTCCTCATCCGTTTCAAACGTATCGCCGATCTTCATTTCGGTAAACGCATCTTCGATCAATTCCACCATTGACGACAGGGTTACCGTTTCGCTTTCCGCCGCCATTTGCACAAGGTTATCCACCGTCAATGCGCCGTATTCGCTGACGAGATCCGCAACGGTAATATTTACGATCGTATCCGCCATATCTTTGCCCAGCTCTTGCAGCAAAGC
Organism: Clostridia bacterium; assembly: GCA_017462505.1. Next base: position 6,680 of record JAFTQY010000074.1, on the reverse strand, counting down.
GTCGTAAACCGTAGGTTCGGCAAAAATCGCATCCTTTACATCCTGCAAGCGCATACCGCTCGCATTGTACAGCTCGTTATCCAAAACGTTGACGATCGTGCTGACCGTGTAGCCGCCCTTGTCCTTGATCGCGCCCGTGATATCCTGCCAAGTCAGCTCTTCGTCGATATGCCCCAACGCATAGTTGACAACGTCGCCCACTTTCGTATTCACGGACAAATTGCCAACGTAATTGAAAAGATCGTTAAATTCCTTTTTCAAATCGAGCGTAACGCGGGTGGTATCCCCCTTTTGTATCAGGGTAAATTCGTCGGTCAAAAGCTCTTTGATCAAATCTACGGGAATTTCAGGCAACACGATCTCGCCTTGTGCCGCCATGATCTCTTCCAGCATATCCGTAAGATCCATATCCATACCTTCCGACATATCTTCCAAAATCGAATCTATGGCAGGGCGGGAAGATTTTGTATAGGTCATCTTTGTTGGATCGGTTGCGTCCTGCATATACGCAAAACCGTCGAGCAGATACGCCGACAAAGACGTCGTTTCGTTGCTACTGAACTCCGGCATGCTCGGCACTTCCATTTTCTCGGTTGTATTAAGCGTTATCTTCGCGTCCATGCCCTCTTCGGTCACGTTTGCTATCGCCGTCGCGCTCATGCCGCTTTCCATGGTATATTCGGTCATAGCTTGCCCCGACTTCATCGACAGCCCAAAGCTAAAAGACTGCACGCCCGCAAGCGATTCCGTAATCGAATCGCCGATCGCAAGCACTTGATCTGCCGTAATGTTGCTCTTTTCTTCCGTTTCACCCTTATCGCCGCAAGCCGTCATCGCGGAAAAAGTAAACGCCGCCGACAAAGCGAAAGCGGAAAGTTTCCAAAATTTCTTCATATTCTTGTCCTCCTCGTTTGGATTTTATCGCTTTTTTACGCGCTCATTATATCATTATATTCCCCGCCTGTCAATAGTTTTCACAAAAAAATATATCCTGTCACGGCTTACAAAGCAAAAATTCCTCACCCGACACCGCCGAGTGAGGAATTCCTTTTTTGTCGATCAGTTTTTACTGCGGATATATTCGTCGATGGCTTTCGCCGCGATACGTCCCGCGCCCATTGCCTTAATGACCGTCGCCGCGCCCGTCGCCGCGTCGCCGCCGCAATATACCCCCTCGATAGAGGTTTTGCCGCTTTCGTCCACCGCAATTTCGCCGCGACGTTTCGTTTCCAAGCCCGCCGTCGTCGTTTTAAGCAGCGGGTTGGGCGAAGTGCCCAGCGACATGATCACGCAGTCCACGGGCAGGATAAATTCGCTCCCTGCCACCTCTTTGGGGGAACGGCGACCGCTCTCGTCCGCCTCGCCCAGCTCCATGCGGATACATTCCATGCCCCGCACCCAGCCGTAGGACGGATCGCGCCCATCGGTCGTTTCCGTCGCCAAAATGCGGACGGGGTTGGTGAGCAGATCAAAAATGATCCCCTCTTCCTTTGCGTGTTCGATTTCTTCCTTACGAGCGGGCAATTCCTCTTCGCCGCGGCGGTACACGATATGCACCTCCGCGCCCAAACGCTTTGCCGTACGCGCCGCGTCCATCGCCACGTTGCCGCCGCCCACGACCGCCACCCGTTTGCCGCGGTGAATGGGGGTACGGCTGTTTGCCTCGTGCGCTTTCATAAGGTTGGAACGGGTCAAAAACTCGTTTGCCGAATACACGCCCTTTAAGCTTTCGCCTGGGATATTCATAAACTTCGGCAAGCCCGCGCCGCTCCCGATAAACACGGCGTCAAAGCCGTATTCCGTCTTTAATTCTTCGATCGTGAGCACTCTGCCGATGACCATATTCGTTTGTATCTTCACGCCCAGCGCTTTGAGATTTTCCACTTCCTTTTCCACGATCGATTTGGGCAAACGAAATTCGGGAATACCGTACACGAGCACGCCGCCCGCGACGTGCAACGCCTCGAACACGGTCACGTCATACCCCATTTTCGCCAAATCAGCCGCGCAAGCCAAGCCCGCAGGACCGCTGCCGATCACGGCTACCTTATGCCCGTTGTTAGGCGGCGTTTGCGCCGTTTTTTGCGCGTGGCTGTTGTGCCAGTCGGCGGCGAAACGCTCTAATCTGCCGATACCGACCGCCTCGCACCCCGCCTTGATACCGCGGGTACATACCTTTTCGCATTGATTTTCCTGCGGACAGACTCTGCCGCATACCGCGGGCAACGTGGAATCCTCGGAAATGATTTGGTACGCGCCCTCGAAATCCCCCTCCGCGATCTTTGCGATAAATTCGGGGATCTTGACCTTGACGGGACAACCCGCCACGCAGGGGCGGTTTTTGCAACGGATACAACGCTTTGCCTCGTCCATTGCCTGCTCGGGGGTATAACCGAGCGCGACCTCGTCAAAGTTTCCGTTTCTAACTTTGGAGTCTTGCGTCGGCATGGGATTTTTTAACGGCTGCATGTTAAACGGGGGCATATCACTCCACCTCCTTTTTAAACAGGTTGCACACGGTTTCCCGTTCGCGCAGTTCAAAATCGGCGTACAGGCGGGAACGGCTGATCGCCTCGTCAAAATCGATCAAATGACCGTCGAATTCGGGTCCGTCCACGCAGGCGAATTTCATCTCTCCACCCACCGTCAGACGGCAACAGCCGCACATGCCCGTCCCGTCGATCATGATCGGGTTCATGCTTGCAATCGTTTTCACGCCGTATTCTTTGGTCGCTTGACAGACAAATTTCATCATGATAAGCGGCCCGATCGTGATAACCTCGTCAAAGCGTTCTCCGCTTTCCAAAAGCTCCTTTAAGGGCACGCAAACGTTCCCCTTTTGCCCGTACGAGCCGTCGTCCGTCATCATGTAAAAACGGGAAGAATTCGCCTTGAACTCGTCCTCCAAAATCACCAAATCTTTGTTTCTAAACCCGATGATCGCGGTCACGTCCACCCCCGTTTCGTGCAAAGCGCGCGCTACGGGCAACGCGATCGCGCAACCAACGCCACCGCCGATCACGCACACCTTTTTCAAGCCCTCTATCTCGGTGGGTCTGCCCAAAGGCCCGACGAAATCGGCGATATATTCGCCCGCGTTTTTGTGGTTCAAACGCTCCGTCGTGCCGCCGACCACCTGAAAAATAACCGTTACCGTGCCCTTTTCGCGGTCGTATCCCGCCACGGTCAGCGGAATACGCTCCCCGTCCTCGTCCACGCGCAGAATGATAAACTGCCCCGCGCGCGCCTTTTTCGCGACGAACGGCGCGTCGATTTCCATCTGCGTCACCGCGGGATTTAAGGATTTTTTACTAACGATGCGATACATATTCTCTCTCCTTTCGCATGATTGCCATTTATTATACCGCAGACGAAAAAAATTGTCAACGGCTGACACATTCCTTTTTCAGTCTTTTGCAAAATATTTTTCACAAAATTTTCATTTGCCGCCCCCCTTTCGTTTGCTTTTCGCGCGCGCAAGTAGTATAATGTTTGTCGATTAAACACGAAATTGCTTTTTTAGGAGCTTTTTATGGACAAATTACTGGTGTTATCTATCGCGCTGATCGCAGGATTGCTCTTGTCGCGTTTGGCAAAGCTTTTAAAACTGCCCGCCGTTACGGCATACCTCGTGGCGGGTATTTTGATCGGTCCTTTCGTTTTGGGCAAGCTCGGCTTACTGATCGCGGAAAAGACGGCTACTTGGAGCACGCCCATCGTCGGCATCGGCTTTATCAACGAAGAATTTATGGAAAAATTCTCGATTTTGAGCGAAGTCGCGCTCGGGTTTATCGCCTTTTCGATCGGTAACGAATTCCGCTTGTCGCAGTTGAAAAAGGTGGGCAAGCAGGCGACGATCGTCGGCATTTTTCAGGCGGTCATTACCACCCTTGTCGTAGACGCGGTGCTCGTGATTTTGTACTTTGCCCTGCCCGACGGCGTACTGCCCTTAGAGGCGGCGATCGTCTTGGGCGCGATCGCGTCGGCAACCGCCCCTGCCGCGACCCTCATGGTCGTAAAGCAGTACAAGGCGAAAGGTCCTTTGACGGATATTTTGCTCCCCGTCGTTGCGTTGGACGACGCGGTAGGCTTGGTGCTCTTTGCTATTTCTTTCGGCGTAGCGAAAGCCTTAAAAGCGGGCGCGATCAACGCCGTGGGTATCGTCGTAGAGCCCTTGCTTGAAATCGTCTGTTCGCTGGGCTTAGGCGCGATCATGGGGTATCTGTTTAGCGTATGCGAACGGTTTTTCCACTCCCGCTCCAAACGTCTTGCTATGTCCGTGGCGTTCGTCCTTTTGACCATCGCCCTTTCCATGTTGAAATTTGAAATCGGCGGCGTACATATCGGCTTTTCCAACCTACTCGTCTGCATGATGCTGGGCACGGTCTTTTGCAACGTGTGCGACTTTTCCGAAGAGCTTATGGACAGAGTTGACCGTTGGACAGCCCCGCTGTTTATCATCTTCTTCGTGATCAGCGGCGCGGAGCTTGATCTGTCGGTGTTCAAGAGCGCGTGGATCGTCGTCATCGGTATCGTGTATATCCTCAGCCGTTCGGCGGGTAAATACAGCGGCGCGTTTGCGAGCGCGAAAATGGCAAAATGCGACGATAATATCGTCAAATATCTGGGCGTTACCCTTTTGCCCCAAGCGGGCGTGGCGCTGGGTATGGCGCGTATGGCGTCCGCGGACTTTGGCGCGGAGGGCGCGCTGATCGCGCAGATCACGCTGTTTGCGGTGTTGGTTTACGAGCTGATCGGCCCGATGCTGACCAAGATCGCGCTGACTAAGGCGGGCGATATCGACCCCGAGGGCAAGACGAGTGCAAGACACGAGCACGCGAAAAACAAAAAGCACCGTCACCATGCAATTTCCGAAACGGCTGTCCCCCAGCCCGTAGCGGCGGAAACGACGGCAACGCCCCCGACGGATACTTTGGAGCAATAATTTGATAGCAACGCACGGCGCGCACCTAAAACGGGTGCGCGCTTTTTTGTTATTTTATCCCGAGCGCAAACGCCGTCAAGAACGCCGCGCCGATCGGCAAAACGTCCTCGTCAAAGCGCGCCTTGGAGTGGTGTAAGGGATAGGCGTAGCCCTTTTCACGCTCCCCCGCGCTAAAGGCGACCATGACGGAGGGTATCTCGTGGCTGATATAGGCAAAATCCTCCGAACCGCCCGTCTTTCCCACTTCGCCGCCGCTAAGCTCCGCAGACGTAAACGCGCGCTTTTCGCCGAGCAAGGACTTTGCCGTTTGATAGGCAAAATCGGAAACGCCGCCGTCGTTGACAAGAGTGGGACAGCCGCTTAAAAATTCCGTTTTCGCGGTTGCTCGAAAGGCTTTGGCTTGCATATGCGCAAGCTCTTTGATACGCGCCTTGATCTGCGTGCGCACCCCCTCGTCGAAGGTGCGCAAAGTGCCGTTTAACACCCCTCTGTCCGCGATCACGTTACCCGCCTGCCCCGCTTGCAAGCTGCCCACCGTCAAGACGGCGTTTGCGCCCGCGGGGATCTCGCGCGCGGATAGCGTTTGTAAGCCCGAAAGGATATGCGCCCCGACGGCGAGCGCGTCCACACCCTGCCACGGCGTTGACCCGTGACAGCCCTTGCCCTGCACGGTGATACGGAAAAAATCGGCGGCGGGCGCGCTGACCCCTGCCGACGACACGATTGCCGTGCCCGTTTTCAGCGGTAAATCGGTCATCACGTGGAGCATGACGGCGCATTTAGGTTTTACGCCGTCTAAAAGCCCCTTTTTCAAACAATCCTTCGCCCCCGCGAGTATTTCCTCGGCAGGCTGAAAAAGGAGCTTTACACACCCTTTTAAACGCTTTTCTTCCCTTTTGAGAAGTTCCGCCGCCCCGAGTAGCATCGCCGTATGCAGATCGTGCCCGCAGGCGTGCATATTCCCCGTTTTGCAGGCAAACGGCTCGCCCGAGTTTTCCTCGATCGGCAAGCCGTCCATATCTGCGCGGAGCAGTACGGCGGGTTTGCTTTCGGGGTCGCCGACGGTGGCGATCAGCCCCGCCCTGCCGCATTTTTTCGGCGCATAGCCAAGCGCGCGCAAGGTCTTTTCCACGTAGGCGCACGTTTTGGGCAAATCGAAACCGAGCTCTGCGTTTTCGTGCAGATACCGTCTGTGTTTTACGAGTTTTTCACGCAAATTTTCCGCGTCTTTTAAAAGATTTTTCATCTATGGCAGTATGCGTCTTTTACAAGCGTTCATATTCATTTTTTTGTTTTTTGAGATACGCTCCACGCGGTTGCTACGCAACCTGTGTCGGTATGACAGGTGGATAAGCACGTTGCAATCGGTCGGCATGACAAAAAAACAAGCCTCTCCTTACGGTCATACCGAGCGTAGGCGTTAGCCGTAGTCGAGCGTATCTCAATTTTGTCATCGCGAGCCGTTAGGCGTGGCGATCTCTTATAAATCTTCACCACACTTCTTCACTTTTCACTCTTACTTATTACTTTTTCAGATACGCTCCACGCGGTCGCTCCACTCCCTTGGTCGGTATGACATTTCTACCCATTTACATCAGTAAATATCCCCCACTAAAGTGGGGGCTTTATTTTGCGCACTAAAGTGCGTGAATACTGGCGCAGGCGTCCCAACGCCATCTCAACTCGCCTACTGCACACAAGCAAGCGGTGATTTACTTTTTCTTATTCTGATTTG
>JAFTQY010000073.1 GCA_017462505.1 Clostridia bacterium | reverse complement strand
GTACCAAGGCATCATCCGTAAGCCCTTTGTAGCTTGATCTTTCTCTTTCATCTACTCGTCTTTACATTCTTTTTACAAGAAAATTCTATTATTTCTACTCGACTAATTCGTTTCGCATTTTCAAGAGCCTTAAAATTGCTTTTAACGTCTTTTGCTTTATTAACCAAATTAGCTTTCTTTTTAACTAATATGAATTTCTTTGCCTTTCGTACTCGTCTTTATTACATTTCCACATAATAAAAACATCACTATTTGCTATGCAGTTGTTAATCTTCTTTTTGTCCGTATCAACAGATACGCGCCGTTAAATCCGCCCCTTAACGAGCGACAGCTTAGATATAATACCATTTACAAAAAAGAAAGTCAAGCGTTTTTTTCAAACTTTTTCAATTTTTTTTACTTTTTTCAAAAAAATTTCTTTCAGCGAAAATCTCCCGTTTTTATACGCCTTTTTCTCCGTGTAAAATGCACTATTATATATAATATGTCGCGCGAAGCATTTCACGTGCAAGAAAAAACGGGCGGTCGCCCGTCCGTTTAGCACAATTTATTATTTGCAGCCGCTGCACGTTTTGCAATTCCCGCTACATTTTTTGCTTGCCTTGCCCGTCGCGGAATACATTTCGCCCGAATAATCGCGTTCCGTTTCTCCGCCGCAGTCGGGGCAGGGTACTTTGTCCGTGTATACCTTCACCAGCTCGTCAAATTTCTTGCCGCAGGTTTTGCATTTGTACTGTAAAAAGGGCATTTTTGTCACTTCCTGTTCGTCTTTGTCCTTTCATTATACCCCTGCGGCGAGGATTTTGCAAGCGTTTTCTGCTTATAAAATCGCTTTACCGCTCAAAAAGCCGTCGAAAAAGCCGTGCGCGTCCACGCCCGATTTTTCAAACGCGCCTACCAGCGTCCCCACGCCCGCCATCGCAAAGCGGTTTGCGCCGTAATACCGCCTAAGCGCGGCAAAAAATTTTTTATCCCCCACGCTCTTGCGCAAGGTATCGAACATCACCACCGCCTTATCGCGGGCAATACAACGGTATTCGTAGCCGCCCACAAACTCGGAAAGGTGCTTTGTCATGCGCGTATCCGTCCGCCCCAACACGCTCCCGTATACGTCGTAATAGGAACGGTATTCTTTGAGCGATTGCGCCACTAGATCGTCCCGCCGCACCCCGTAATCGGCATGTCTATCGAAAAAGCACGCCGCCGAATACGCCGCCAAGCCCTCGCTTTGCCAGCCGTTTTCGAGGTTATCGCTGCCCACGGTTTCCCCCCACCATTGTCGCGCGATACCCTCCGCCACCGCCGCCGTACGCGCCGCGCCCGTCAGGCTATCGGACAAAAACAGCAAGCCCGAATACGCCGCGTAATCCAGACACAAGCCCGTTTCCGCAACGGCATAATCGCGATACGGGTACGTCCCAAACGTATTTTCATAATACGCAAACGCCTGTGCCGCCGCGTCCAAGGTCGCCTGCGGTTTTTCGTCCGCATAGTAATAATAGGCCAGCTCGTTATCGCCCACCTGCTTTTCCAAAACACGGTATGCCCGCGAAAGGGTCAGGGCAAATTCCCGTGCGCCCGCGCAGGACGCGGCGCATACCTTTTTGCTTTCCAGCGTCCGTTCGACCACGCTCCCGCCCGTCACCGCCACCACGTAGTCCTTAGGCAGGGTCAAGCGCAGGGAATAATCGGCGGTATTGGTATAAAAGGGCGTGCCCTCGGCATAGTACGCCGTTTCGTAAAAGCCGCCGTTTTTCACCCCGCAAAGAGTGGGATAAAAATTGCCGAGATTGACCGTTTTTTTACTCACGCCAGTACGGTGGTTGACCGCGGCAAGCTTGGTCAAAAAACCGATATCCAGCACGACCCGATCCCCTTGATACAGCGTTTCGGGCAGGTACACGTAAAGGATATTTTCGTCGTCGCCCATTACTTCCCAGCTCTTTGCGCCGTGCACGCTGGAAATCACCATTTCGCCATAGCTTTCCCCGTCGTAATACGCCGCCGCATGCAACGCCGTGGAAACGGGCTTATACAGCGCGTCTTTTCGATACGCGTTGGGGGCTAAGCGGAATTTTAAAAGGGAAACCGCGCCGTCGCCGCCGTTTTCAAACGTGACCTTCGCCGTGCCCGCAAGCGTGCGGTTTTCGGGGGCGTATTCCGCCGTGATCTCATAGCGCGTATAGCTTTTCGTCGGCTTTTTACAACCGACAAACCCCAACAGCCCCAAAAGTGCGCAAGCGAGAGCAAGCAACGCCGCACCTATTCTTTTCGTCCCTCTTTTCATAGCATTTCTCCGCTTATTTTTTGCCAAGTTATCTTATGCGGCAGGCGCAGAGAATATGTCCTATTTTAGCGCGTAAAAGGCAATAAGAACGGAAAAGCGCGGCGATCGTGACCGTTCACGACCGCCGCGCCAAAAAAGCCGAAAATTCCGCGCGCCGAAAAATTATTTTTCTTCCAAGGTCAAATATTTGGTGGGGTCTACGCTCTTGCCGTTTTCAAGAACCTCAAAATGCAAATGCGCGCCGTCCTTATATTCGTTGCCCGTGGGCTCTGCGACCGTCGCGATCACGTCCCCCTTCTTCACCGTTTTCCCGACCGTCAAGCCGTCCGTTTCCGTCACGAACCGATACAGCGTTTTCAACCCGTCCCCGTGCGAAATCACGATCTCCGTGCCCAAAAGCAGGTCGTCCTTATACACGCTTTCCACCACGCCGTCGTCCGCCGCAAGCACTTCCGTACCCGCCGCCGCTGTGAAATCGACCCCCTCGTGCACGTAATACCAGCCCAGCGTTTGGCTCTGGTGGAAACCGTAATCATTCCCTACCGTCACCGTCGCCACGGGCGAGATCATACCCTCGGGCAAGGTGATCACAGGCTCGTCCCCGCTGTTATCCCCGCCGTCCGAAGAACTTTCGCTGCTGATACCGGGGCGTACGCCCACCTGTTCGCTCGCGCCCGAGTTCGTCACTATCACCGCCACAATGATAATGGCAAGCAACACCACCGCGCAGCTGATCGCCGTGAACAAATAAAATTTCTTTTCGCCGTTCATGCGCTTTTTCTTACCCTTTTCGTTCTTCTTTTCCGTCTTGGGCGCTTCGCCGCCGTCAAACGCTTTTTCTTTCTTTTCCTTGTTGTCGTTCGTTTGGTTGTTTTCCATTTTTTCGCCTCCGAAAATCGTTTTGTATGTAAATGTTTGCCCATACGGACGGTATTTATACCCGTCTTTTTTTCTCAAAACGCACTTTCTTAAAATCCGTCGAAAATAATCGGCGTACCCACCGCGCAGGCGGTTTCCGATACCGCGATATGCAAATTGACGGTTACGCCGTCCAGCTCCACGCCGTTTTGCCACGCGCCTACGTAACAATAATAGGACGTCACCCCGCAAGCGCTTTCCGAAAACAGCACCCTCGCCCCGTACATATCCCGAATACGCGACACCAGCGCCTCTTCCGTTTCCTCCGTCCGCGCAAAACGCACGCTCTCCCCCTCCACGCGGAAAATATCGAGCGGCGAAAGCTCTTCCTTGCGCAAGCCCTGCGACGACGGACTGTCTAAATAAAACACCCGCTCCCCCGAAAGCCCGTCAAGCTTGCTGACGTTTGCGGCGCAAAACCCAAGCCCGATCACGCACACGATCGCAAGCGCAACCAACGCCGTAATAAATTGATAAAACCGCCGAAACAGCATAAAAAAATACCCCCACGGCTTTGTTTGCCGTGCGAGTATTATTGCCCGATTATTTACTTTTAAACCTTGTCCTTTGAAAAAGCCTTAAAAATCCGCCAGCTTTTCACCGCCGAGCAGGTGGATATGCAAATGGTGAACCGTCTGCCCGCCGTTTTCGCCTTGATTGATGATCACGCGATAGCCGCCCTCCAAGCCAAGCTCTTTTTCTATCGTGGGGATCACCTGAAAGCAATGCTTTACGATTTCCGCGCGCTGATCGTCCATTTCGGACAGCAACGCAAAATGCGCCTTGGGAATACACAGATAATGCAGTTTTGCCTTTGGTTCGATATCGCGAATGACGATCATTTTATCATCCTCGTACAGTCTCGGCGACGGGATATCCCCCGCGATAATTTTACAAAAAATACAGTTTTCCATAATCCTTTCTCCTTTGCCTTGCGGCAATCAAAAATCTTCTTTTTTATGCGCGCCCCTCATACGGGTCGCGCCAAAACACCGTCTTTAAACAGCCGTTCAATGCAGACATGGGTTGGCTCTTTGCCGATATCCCCCGCCACGTACGTGCGGATATAATTTTCGGAATACCCCTCCGTATACCCGTCGAAACAGTTCTCGGGCACAAGCTCCACGTCCTTGCCGATAAAGCTTTCCATGTACCGCCGCTTTTGCGCCGCCGCCGCGGCGAGCAACCTTTCCACGCGCTCTTTTTTCAGCGCGGCGGGCAGCTCCTTATACCGCTTGTACGCGTTCGTCCCCTCGCGCGGGGAATAGGGAAAGGCATGCACCTGCGCAAACCCCGCCTCGTCCACAATTTTCAAGGATTGCAAAAAATCCTCTTCCGTTTCCGTAGGAAAACCGACGATAATATCCGTCGTGATCGCCGCGTTTGGAAACGCCGCGTATATCCTTTGACACGCCGCAAGATATTCCTCGCGGGTATAATGGCGGTTCATACTCTTTAAAACGTCGTTCGAGCCGCTTTGCAATGACAGATGAAATTGCGGAGCAAACCGTTTCACCTGCTTTAAAGCGGACAAAAATCTGTCCGTGATCAAGCTGACCTCTAACGACCCCAAACGGATACGGGTGTCCGCGTCCTTGATCGCAAGCATCAAATCGGCAAGATCCCGCCCCTGCTCGTCCTTATATTCGGATACGTCTATGCCCGTCACCACAGTTTCCTGCGCCGTGCTTTGCAAAATTTCCGCCGCCGCGCTCTCCAACGAACGCGATCTGCTCCTGCCCCGCAAATACGGGATAACGCAATAGGAACAAAACCGATTACACCCGTCCTGTATCTTGACGAAATTTCTCGTTTTCAAACACTCGGGCAAGGGCATTTCCCCGTAGGTCTTTTCGCTTTCGATCAGCGCGCCTTTGCGCGCGCCAAGCAAGCCCTCGCGCACGATTTCCAGCACGCTGTTTTTCCGTTGCGCGCCCGTCACCGCGTACACGCCCTCTCCCTTTTCCAAAAACGCGCTTGGCGACTTTTGAGAGGCGCACCCGCACACGATCACCTTGGCGGCAGGGTTGCATTTGATAAATTTCCCCACCGTCTGACGGCTTTTTCGCTCCGCCTCGGCGGTCACCGCACACGTGTTGATAATATACAAATCGGCAGGCTCTAACTCCCGCGAAACGATGTAACCCAGCTCTTCCAAGCCCCGTATGATCGAGCCGCTCTCCACGTCGTTGACCTTGCAACCGAGGGTATATACCACCGCTTTCATCGAAGTTCCCCCAAGCTAAACATGACCACGGACGTAAGCGCAACCGCCGCCGTGTCCGCACGCAATATCCGCTTGCCGAGGGTCACCGAGGCAAACCCAAGCGAGCTTGCCAGCTCCTCTTCCGCACGGGAAAAGCCACCCTCGCTCCCGATCACGATCGCGGTCGACCCCGCCAAAGCCGACACGTCCCGCTTGCTTTCGGTCGCAAACTCGCACGCAAACAGCTTGTTTTCATACCCGTCCGCCGCCGACAACGCCTTTTCCAGCTTGTCAAAATACACCACCTCGGGCGCAGTCGCACGCAGGCATTGTTTCGCCGCCTCTTTTGCGACCTTGTTCAAGCGTTCCAGCTTGTTGGCGTTCATATACGCCGAAGAAAATTCCGACGAGAACGCGCCGATCTTCTTTACGCCCAGTTCCACCGCCTTTTGCACGATAAATTCGTTTTTATCGGCGTTTTTCAGATACCCGAACAAAAGACACACGTCCGCGCGCGGTTCTCGTTCGCCCACTTCTTCGCGCACGACGTTTAAGAGCATGCGCTTTTTTTCCGCCTGCGCGATGACGGCGGTGTATTCCTTGCCGCTATTATCCAGCAAGATCACTTCGTCGCCCACGCCCAAACGCAACACGTTTTTCGCGTGCTCGAATTCCTCGCCGCAAAGCTCGGTCACCTCTTCATTTTTATCCACAAAATAGCGTTTCAACGCAGACACGGTATACCCCTTTTGCCAAAAAACGGCTGTTAT
>JAFTQY010000072.1 GCA_017462505.1 Clostridia bacterium | reverse complement strand
GTTCCTTTTGTCTATGGCGTATATGGTTTTCTTGGTGGTGTACGCAGTACGCGAAAGCAAAAAGAGCCCTACCATGTCTGCGTTGAACACAAATGAAGGGCTGATTGAACCGATTTGCGAAAGCCAAAGCGAGGGCAAAAAGGGCTTTAGCGCGTGGATGGAGAAAATGTGCGCGCATACTTGGTTTTTAATTATACTGACGATTGTGGGGTTGTTATTCGTCGTTGCGGGCGCGTTGTTTGGTGTTATCCCCGGCGCAACCGTCGTCGCAACGAAAATCGGTATTTCCGAAAAGGTAATCGGGCTTACCGTCGTTGCAATCGGCACGTCCTTGCCCGAGCTCGTTACCTGTGTGATTGCGGCAAAGAAAGGGGAAACGGATATTGCGGTGGGAGATATTGTCGGGAGCAATATTTTCAACGTGATACGTACCTTGGGTATTTGCGCTATGATTATGCCGTTGCCGTTTGCAAAATCGTTTTGGGTAGACGGCACGATTGCACTTGGTGCGGCGGTTGCCTTGGCGGTGTTCGGCTATTGCAAGGGGCACAAGGTGCGCCGCTTTGCGGGCGTTTTGATGCTCTGCGCGTTTGCGGCGTATTATGTGTATTTGTTTGCGTTTGCATAAAAAATATAACAAAGAAAGTAAAAAAATATAAAAAGTCGGTGAAAAACGCTTGCCTTTATACGGAAAATTATATATAATAGTTGCTGACTTCGAGCGTTCCGCTGCCTTTTATTGGGCGTGGTGAGGAATCACGCAGCGGGTTATGAACGTTTCGTAAATAACGGAGGTAAAGTCTAAAATGAAAGGAATTATCGAAGCTATCAATGCAGAAAGCATGAAGGCTGAAGTTCCCGCTTTCAACGTAGGCGACACAATTAAGGTCGGTTACAAAATTATCGAAGGCGGCAAGGAACGTATTCAGAATTTCGAAGGCGTCGTAATCGCAAAGAGAAACGGCGGCATTTCCGAAACCTTCACCGTACGCCACATTTCCTATGGCGTAGGCGTAGAAAAAACCTATCCTCTTCATTCCCCGAAGATCGCGTCCATCACGATCGTTAGAAAGGGTAAGGTTAGAAGAGCGAAGTTGTATTATCTGCGCGGTCTTACCGGTAAAGCGGCAAAAGTTAAGGAAAAAATTTAAGCGTCGGTTAAAAACCGAAAAGAGTGGATCTGCCCAAAGTCAACGGCGGATCTATTTTTTTGTTCTGCGGCGGATTTTGTCCGCCGCAGAACCATTTTTTTATAAAAAAACGAAAAGTCCCCCGTCAATTCGGTTTACTTTTTCGTCCGTTTCCTTTATAATGTAGAACAGGAATATATAAGGAAGGGATTTTTTCACTTTTTTCCGTGCGGTTTTCCGTATAACGGAAAGGGGGAAAGGATTCCGAAGGACTTATTATGAAAAACTTTTTTAAAAAACTCAAACAGATCACGGCGTATACCTGGGCGCTGATCGCTTTGGTTGTGATTTATTTCGCAACGGGCGTCACCACGCTGGGCACTACGCAAACCACGGGAGATTCGTTCTATTTAGAGGCGAATAAGACGGCGTATTTTTCCGTTTCGCGCGAAAGCGGCGAAAAACTGGACGATATTTACGTGAATATCGGCTCGGTCTACGGCACGGAAGGGGGCGCTGCCAACGTTACCGTAAAATATTACGCCAGCACCAGCTCCTCGCCTACGACCAGCAGTAGCTATTGGAAAGAGCTGGGCAAGGTAAACGTTGACAACGTATATAACCAGTACGCAAAAGACGGCGACGCGGGCTCTAATTTTAACTGGGCGCCCCTCGTTGTGGACGCAAACAAGAGCTATTCGCATATTTCGATCGCGTCCGATACGAGCATGGATATCAACGAGCTTGTTTGCTTGAACCAAAAGGGCGAAAAGCTGACGATCAAGGCGTACGTTCCCGACGGCTCTAAATATAAGCAAGCGGACTTGCTCCGCGTATGCGACGCGCAAGATTCGTTCACGTTAGATGGCAGCTTTAAATACAACTTTACGCAGGAAGAGGCGCACTACCTCACGTCGGCTTTGACGGTAAAGAGCGGCAATTCCATATTGAGCGGCGCGGTATATAATATCGACCCTCATTACAATTTCTTGGGCACGGTATTGTTCGTTCCGTCTATTGCGATGTTCGGCGTAAATACCTTTGCGCTTCGTCTGCCCGTATTCCTCGCGTCCTGCGTTTTGCTCGTGTTTGCGGCTTTGTTGCTCCGCGAGCTGACCAAGAGCAGTAAGGTATCCTTTGCGTTTGCGACGGTGCTTGCGCTCGGCGGCGTGTTGACGACGGTCGGCAAGGTGGCGTCGCCCCTGATGTTTGTGGCGAGCGCGCTCGTTGCCAGCCTGTACTTTATGTACCGTTTCTTTGCACGCGGCATTTCGTCCAAGAAAGTGGTCAAGGGCGGTATGAACGTACTGATTTCGGGCTTGTTTGCGGCGGTTGCAATGGCGATCGACGCGACAGCTTGCTTGCCTGTGCTTGGTATCCTCGTTTTGTTCGTGTTCGGTCTGCGCCGTCAGAAAGCGGCTTATGCGATCGAGCTGAAAAAGACGGAGGGCAAGGAAGAAACGGTTACGCTGAAAAACGGCGAAACGAAAGTTATCAACAAGGCGGAAAAGAAAGCCCGTGCAAAATACGAGGAAAAGACCCGTATCAGTATCGGTTTTGCGGCGTTGTCCTTTGTGGCGGCGACGGCGTTCTTGATCTTGATCGCGGCGATCTGTGCTTACCACGGTTACGTGAAAGCACGCAACGCAGGGAACGCTGGGTTCTTGACCATTCTCTTCAAACAGACGGTCGGCTCTCTTCGCGGCTATGCGCCCACGCAGTATTCCGCGGCAAGCGCGTCCAACGTGTTGGCTTGGTGGTTGCCTTTGAAACCGTCCACGCTTAGCAGCGGCTTTGCGGGCGGCAAATATTTGGCGTTTAGCGTTCTGCCCAACATGGTTGCTATTTTAGCGGCTTTCGTATCTTTCATATACGTGGCGGTCAAGGTCGTAATGGGCTTTGTGAAGAAAGAAACGGATAAGGAAACTCTCCGCCTGCGCAGAAATGCGATCATTTTGCTCAGCGGTATGGTATGCGCGATGATCATGGCGACCGTGCGCATGGGCGTAACGGCGGAAATGAGTTTGATCTTCCACGTATGTTATCTCGGCTTTATCGCGTTGGCGGCAACTCTGCTCCCCAAAGGCAAGCTCGGCAATATTGTGCTCTGGGGCGTAGTCGGTTTGGTAGCGGTCAATTTTGTGGCTTGCTTGCCCGCGCTGTACGGTTTTGCCGTGCCCATGGGTTGGGCGAAAGCGTTCGGCTGGACGGCTTGGGTCAACAACGGCTTTTTTAGATAATTAAGATACTACTGCGAAAGACGAAGTCCTTATGGCGCGCGCCTGCGGATTTCGTTTTTCGCCTTTCAATGCGGCACGTTGCGGCTTATCTGTATTTACCCATGCGGAAAAGGGGGAAAGAGTATGATTGCAAAGGTACAAAGCTATGCGCTTTCGGGCTTGGAGGGGGTCTGCGTTACGGTCGAGGCGGACGTTTCCAAGGGTATACCTGCGTATGAAATGGTCGGCTTGCCCGACGCGGCGGTAAAGGAATCGAAAGAGCGCGTACGCAGTGCGATCAAAAACAGCGCGCTGGATTTTCCCGCGCACAAGGTAACCGTCAATCTCGCTCCCGCATACGTTAAAAAAGAGGGCTCGGCGTTCGATTTGCCCGTGGCGATCAGCTTATTGCTTGCCTACGGAGAGCTTGTGGCGGACGTGCAAGGCTATATTTTCCTTGGCGAGCTGGCGCTCAGCGGCGAGCTGCGCCCCGTATCGGGGGTATTGCCGTCGATCATTTCGGCGCGCGATAGGGGATTTTCAAAATTTATCGTGCCCAAGGGCAACGAAAAAGAGGCGGGGTATATCGAGGGCGTCCGCGTTTTTGCGGCGAGAAATTTAAAGGAAGTCGTCGATCACCTGTCGGGGGTAACCCCCATGCAGCCCGTGCCCGCGGCGTCCTTTGCGGCGGCGACGGAACAAAAAGAAAGCTCGCACGATCTGTCCTTTGTCAAAGGTCAAGCGATTGCAAAACGCGCCTTAGAAGTGGCGGTGGCGGGCGGTCACAACGTGTTGTTCGTAGGTCCGCCGGGGAGCGGTAAAACCATGCTGGCAAGGTCTTTGCCCACGGTGTTGCCCGATATGTCCTTTGACGAGGCTTTGGAAATTACGAAAATACATTCGGTAGCGGGAACGCTCGGCGACGACGGGATCGTGACGGTACGTCCGTTCCGCAGTCCCCACCACACGGCGACGACGGTGTCGCTTTGCGGCGGCGGGAACAAGAGCGTGCACCCGGGCGAGATCAGCCTTGCCCACGGCGGCGTACTGTTTTTGGATGAATTGCCCGAATACAAGCGCTCGTCCTTGGAATCGTTGCGCCAGCCCTTAGAGGACGGCGTGATCACGATTTCGCGCTCGGGCGGTACGGTGACCTACCCCGCGTCCTTCATGCTGTGCGCGAGCATGAACCCCTGTCCTTGCGGACATTACGGGAGCAGAAAACGCCGTTGCAGCTGTACGCCCAACGACATTCGCAAATACCGCGCGAAGATTTCGGGTCCGCTTTTAGACAGAATTGATATTCAGGTGGAAGTGGACGGCGTGGAATACGACGATTTGGTGTCCGAAAGCCAAGAAGAAACGAGCGCGGCGGTGAAGAAACGCGCCGACAGCGCAAGGGCGATACAAAGAGAGCGTTTTTCGGGTAGCGATATCAAGACGAACGCGGAAATGGGGGAAAAGGAAACGCGCGAATATTGCCGTTTGAGCAAGGAATGTGAGGACGTGCTGCGCGAGGCGTTCGAGCAATTGCACCTTTCCGCGCGTGCCCGCTCGCGTATTTTAAAGGTAGCGCGCACGATCGCCGATTTGGAGCTTTGCGAAGAGATCACGGCGGAGCATTTGTACGAGGCGATATCGTATAGGACGTACGGTGTGCAGTTATCGGATTTTGAATAATGAATTGCGGTAAAGCCGCATGAATTGTTTTATAAACATGAATTGTCCCAACGGGACATGAATTGCGAAACCATGTTTTGCATTGTGGCTGTGATTTGTTATGAGATTGCCGCACCGTTTTTGCGTTTGTCATCACGAGCGTAGCGTGGTAATCTCGCAAAAACGGCTCGCAATGACAATTATAAATAATTCCGCAATGACGGCATAGCCGTCAAATCATGAAAACCGTAGGTTTTCAAATCATGGCGTGAGCCAACTCATGAAAGGCAACGCCTTTCAAATCATTGTATGGCTGCAAGATTCTTGCCCAAATCATTTTACGAGGATTCACTGTGATAGACTTTCTTAAAAACCACATATTTTTCTACATAGGGTATCTTATCGGCGTATCGATCGTGGCGTTTTTTGCGTACGTGATCGACAAGGAAAAAGCCAAGCGCGGCGCATGGCGTATTCCCGAAAAAATCCTGTTGACGTTATCGTTGATCGGCGGTGCGGTCGGCGGGTACGGAGCGATGCATTTGGTTCGGCATAAGACCCGAAAATGGTATTTCCACGCAATCAACGTGCTCGGTTTGGCGTGGCAGGGCTGTCTGCTCGCCTTTCTGCTGACGGCGTAAGCGAAGAAGAGGAGCAAGGAATTGTCTTTTGAAGAATGTTTAAAAAACAAAATCGTGGCGATCGCGCGCGGCGATAAAGCATATCCCAAGGCGTGGCAAAGCCTGACGGACGCGCCCGAAACGCTGTACGCCGTGGGAGATCTATCCCTCTTAGAGCGCGAAAAATTCGTCGTGGTCGGGGCAAGACGTACCCCCGTGAACGCAATGAAACTGGGCGAAACGATCGCTAAGGAATTATCCGCGCGGTTTGTTATCGTGACGGGCTCGGCGGACGGCGGGGACACGGCGGCGATCGCAGGGGCGTTGCAAAACGGCGTGATCTGTTTGCTGGCGGGTGGGTTTTCCGCGATACCGCAGGCGAATTTGCCCCTACTTGAACGGGTAGCGGAAAAGGGCTTGCTGTTATCCCCGCACCCTTACGAAACGCCCGTGCGTACCTTTTCGTACGAATACCGCAATAAATTGTTGGCGGCGCTCGGCGAGGGGGTGTTGGTGCTCGGCGCAGGGGAAAAGAGCGGCGCGCTAATCACGGCAAAATACGCCGAAGAATTTTCTAAAAAAATATTTGCGTTGCCCTATCCGCCCAACGCGGCGGCGGGCGCGGGCTGTAACGCGCTCATCAAAAAGGGCGCGCATCTTACCGAAAACGCGGCGGATATTTTCAATATTTACGGCGTGGACGTATCGCAAATAAAGCCGAAATTACAGCTTTCGGCGGACGAAGAAAAACTGTATACCGCCCTGCGCGAGCTTTCCGAAGGGCATATCAACGAGCTGGCGGCGGCAACGGGAATTCCCGTGTTCAAGCTCCGCGCGGTGCTTTCCGCGTTAGAGATCAAGGGTTTGACGGCGTCGCTTGGCGGCAACCGCTATTCGGTAGTATAAACGCAAAGAAAAGCGCGTATAACTTAACAAGGCAAAAATTTTAGCAGTAAGGAATATATAATGGATTTAATCATCGTAGAGTCGCCCTCTAAGGCGAAAACCATCACCAAGTACTTAAAAGGCAAATACCGCGTGGACGCGTCCGCTGGACATATCCGCGATTTGCCCGTGCATACGCTCGGCGTAGACGTGAAAAACAATTTCGAGCCTAAGTACGTCAATTCGGACGGAAAAGAGGACGTTATCCGCCGTTTGGTAGACGCGACGAAAAAAGCCGATCGCGTTTACCTTGCAACCGACCCCGATCGTGAGGGGGAGGCGATCGCTTGGCATTTGCAAACGGTGCTCGGCTTAGACGAACAGGGCGAAAACCGTATCGAATTTAACGAGGTTTCACAGCGCGCAATCGAGGCGGCGCTCAAAACCCCCCGTCAGATCAATTACAGCTTGGTAGACGCGCAGCAGGCGCGCCGCGTGCTCGATCGTTTGGTGGGGTATAAGCTGTCCACGCTGTTAAACCACAAGATCGAGGACAAAAAGGGGAACGGCAAACGCACCCTTTCGGGGGGCAGAGTGCAATCGGTTGCCCTGCGCCTTTTGGTGGAACGCGAACGGGAGATCACGGCGTTTGTTCCGCAGGAATACTGGAATTTGACGGCGGATCTGCAAGATCAGCCCAAGGCGTACGCGCCCTTTAAAGCCATGCTGGAAAAGAAAGGGTCGAAGAAATACAAGCCCGCGTCCGCAGAGGAAACCGCGCAGGTTTTGGCAGCGATCGAGCAGGGCAGATTTATCGTTTCCAAGGTCAAAAAGACGGTGGCAAAATCGCACGCGCCCGCGCCTTTCACGACGAGCTCCCTGCAACAGGACGCGTCGAATAAGCTGGGCTTGACCGCGCCCGAAACCATGAGCCTTGCACAGCATTTGTACGAGGGTATCGCAACGGAAAACGGCGACCATGTCGCGTTTATTACCTATATGAGAACGGACTCCGTCCGCGTATCGAAAGAGGCGCAGGCGAAGGCGTTAGAGCGTATCCGTGCGGTGTACGGCGACGAATACGTACCCGAAAAGCCCAACTATTACGCGACGAAAAAGGGCGCGCAGGACGCGCACGAGGCGATCCGCCCGATCGACCTTGCCATGACCCCCGCCAAGGCGAAAACGCTGCTCGATAAAAAGCATTTCGCGCTGTATAAGCTGATCTACGAACGTTTCTTGGCGTCGCAGATGGCAGAGGCGAAATACAACAGTATGCAAATGGAAATCGATAACAGCGGGTACGTATTCAAGGCAAGCGGCAAAGTGCTGATTTTTGCGGGCTTTACGGCGGTGTATCAGGACTTCAACGCAAAGAAGGACGACGAGGACGAAATTAGCAGTGAAAAGCTGTTGCCCGATTTAAACGAGGGGGACGTTTTGGACCTTGTCGGCATGAAAAAGGAACAAAAATTTACCAAGCCGCCCATGCGTTACACGGACGCGTCCATTGTCAAAACAATGGAAGAAAAGGGGATCGGCAGACCGTCCACGTATGCGACGATCATTTCCAAGCTCATGCAAAAATACGTCAAAAAGGACGGCAAATACATGGTGCCTACGCCCATTGCGTACGACGTTGTGGATATGCTGGTAAATTGCTTTAAGGACATTATGGACGTCGGGTTTACGGCGGG
The DNA here is from genome assembly GCA_017462505.1 of Clostridia bacterium. The sequence goes on along the minus strand of JAFTQY010000072.1, from coordinate 2,586 downwards.
TATGGAAACTAAGCTCGACGATATCGAAGAGGGCGGCGTGGATTGGCGCGCGGTGATCGGAGAGTTCTATCCCGGCTTTGAAAAGAACCTGCGCGCGGCGTCTACGTACGGGGATAAATTGACGGAAGAGGTGTGCGGCAAGTGCGGGCATTTCATGCTCCGCCGTATCGGTAAGTTCGGCAAATATCTCGCTTGCTCCAACTATCCCGAATGTCAAAATATCATCAGCGAAAGCGCGGAAGAGGTGTCCGCGATCCGTTGCCCGAAATGCGGCGAAAACATGGTGGTCAAGAGCGGTAAATTCGGCAAATTCTTGGCGTGCCCCAGCTATCCCGATTGCAAATCGACGATGTCTATGCCGTCCGACGAAGCGCCCAAGCTCGCGGGGAAATGCCCCGAATGCGGCGCGGCGATGACGGTGCGCAAATCCAAAAAGGGAAAGACCTATTACAGCTGTCTGGGCTATCCCGACTGTAAATTTATGAGCTGGGACGTGCCGACGGGGGATAAGTGCCCCGAATGTAACGAGCCGCTCGTGTATACCTCGACGGGCAATATCAAATGTAGCAACAAAGAATGTTCCTACAAGGTAAAGGTGGAAAAGGCAAAATCCGCGCGCGCGAAAGCGGCGGAAATGCAGGACGATTTCACGCCCCCGCCCTTGGACGAACCGTACTTTGACGATTACGAGGGCTGGTTCCCTGCGGATTATAACGATGAAAACTAAGGCGAAGGTGCTGGTGGTCGGCGGCGGCTTGGCGGGTAGCGAGGCGGCGTATTATTTGGCGTCCCGCGGTATTCCCACTACGCTGATCGAGATGAAACCGACAAAATTTACCCCCGCGCACGAGAGCGAAAATTACGGGGAGCTGGTCTGCTCCAACTCGCTCAAAAGCAACGACGTGTACGCAAACGCCTGCGGACTTTTAAAGGAAGAAATGCGGTTGCTGGGGTCTATGGTGATCGAGGCGGCGGATAAAACGAGCGTGCCTGCGGGTGCGGCGCTCGCCGTTGATCGGGATAAATTTTCGGCGTATATCACGGAAAAATTAAAAAATTGTCCCAACCTGACTTTGGAAAGCGACGAGGTAAAAACTCTGCCCGAACTCGAAAAGGAGGGGGACGTATACGCGATCATCGCGACAGGCCCTTTAACAAGCGAGCCGCTTGGCGAGAGTATCAAGGCGGCGTTTGGCGGCGGCTTGCATTTTTACGACGCGTCCGCGCCGATCGTGTCGGCGGACAGCGTGGACATGTCCTGCGCCTTTACGGGCGATCGCTACGGCAAGGGCACGGGCGATTATATCAACTGCCCGATGGATAAGGACGAATATTACGCGTTTGTGGACGAGCTGCTTGCGGCGGAAAAGGCGGAATTGCACGCCTTTGAAAAGCGGGAAATTTTCGAGGGCTGTATGCCGATCGAGGTAATGGCGAGCCGCGGCAGAGATACCCTCAGATACGGCACCTTAAAGCCCGTAGGGCTTTACGGCGAGGACGGCAAACGTCCGTATGCGGTGTTGCAGCTTAGAAAGGAAAACGAGGCGGGCACATGCTATAACCTCGTCGGTTTTCAGACGAATTTGAAATTCCCCGAACAAAAGCGGGTATTTTCTATGATTCCCGCGCTGAAAAATGCGGAATTTCTGCGCTACGGGGTCATGCACAGAAATACGTATATTCAATCGCCCGACGTTTTAAATCGCGATTTTTCGTGTAAGAATAATAGACGGATGTTTTTTGCAGGGCAGATCACGGGCGTTGAGGGGTACGTCGAAAGCGCGGCAAGCGGTTTGCTTGCGGCGATCCATATCGCGGACGAAGTGCTGGGGCGCGATCCCCACGTCTTTGACGAACGCACGGTGTGCGGGGCTTTGGAAACGCATATTTCGACGGCGGTAAAAGATTTTCAGCCCATGAACGCGAATTTTGGGATTTTAGCTCCCTTGCCCGTCTGTATCAAGGACAAAAAGGAACGGTATAAAACCCTTGCGGAGCGCGCCTTAGAAACGGTCCGCGCGGAAATTGCAAAAGACGACGGCAATACAAACAAGGAAGTATAAGTTATGGAATTTAGAGGAACTACCATTTGCGCAGTCAAAAAGAACGGCGTGACGGCGATTGCGGGCGACGGTCAGGTGACGATGGGCGAATCGGTCATTTTCAAAAACACGGCGGTAAAGGTGCGCCGTATCTTCGGCGGCAAGGTCATTTTGGGCTTTGCGGGGTCGGTGACGGACGCGTTTGCGCTCACCGAGCGTTTTGAGGGCATGCTGAACAAATTCGGCGGCAATTTGATGCGCTCGGCGGTGGAGCTTGCGGAGCTTTGGCGCAGCGATAAAATCGGCAGAAAGCTGGACGCAATGATGATCACGGCGGACGAAAATACGCTCTTGATTTTGTCGGGTACGGGCGAGGTGATCGAGCCGGACGAGGGCGTTTGCGCGATCGGCAGCGGCGGCAATTATGCGTTGGCGGCGGCGCGCGCGCTGTATCAGGAAACGGACTACGACGCGGAAACGAGTGCGAAAAAATCGTTGAAGAGTGCGTCGGAACTTTGCGTGTTTACCAACGACAATATCCGTT
>JAFTQY010000071.1 GCA_017462505.1 Clostridia bacterium | reverse complement strand
TAAGAAGTATTATTACTACAATTATAAATATTCCTACGGCTCGACCAATCCTGCGGACACGGACAAAGAAACGGACGAAAGCAAAAACAATTAAAGCATACACAGCAAAATTCGGGTGGAAATCTTTCCACCCTTTTTTGTCCTTTCACAGCGTTTGAAAAACGCCCGATCGGGGTAATAATAAATACTATGGAAAATTACACGGAAAAAGAACGAAAAACAACCAACCTTTTACCCATCGTGCCCCTGCGCGGCAAGGTGGCGTTTCCGCACACCAACGTATCGTTTGAGGTCGGACGGGACATGACCCTCAAAGCCATCGACCGCGCGTCCGCAACCGACCGCATGGTGCTCATTTTGACCCAGCGCGAAACGGAAAAGGATAATATCACCCCCGCCGACGTTTACACCGTCGGGTGCGTGGCGAGGATCAAGCAAGTGGCTCAGCTTACGGGCGGGGTTATCCGCGTACTGTGCGAGGGCTTATACCGCGCAAAAGCGCGCGGCGTGAATTTTGACGCGGAAAGCGGGTACATGTACGCCGTTTGCGACCCGTTTGAGAGCGTACGCGGCGACGAGGTTTTGGAAGAGGCGTACCTGCGCACGGCAAAAGCGCTGGTCAAGGACGTGCTTTCCACCGACGGCAAGATCGCCAAGGAAACGGCGGGCAGATTAGAACGCTGTCAGGACGCGGACGAATACGTGGATATCGCGCTCTCGGCGATGCGCGTGCGCTTGGAGATCAAGCAACAGCTCTTGGAAGAGAACAGGGTGATCGAGCGGCTGAAACGCTTTGAACAATGCCTCAACGACGAGCTGGAAATTTCCAAAATCGAAAAGAAGATCGCAACGGCGGTGCGCCAAAATATCGACAAAAACCAAAAGGAATATTTCCTGCGCGAGCAGGTCAAGGCGATCCATACGGAGCTTGGCGACGACGATAAGGAAGAAGAGGAGTTGCGCGAAAAGATCTTGGCGAAAAAGCTGCCCAAGGATTTGGAAGAAAAATGCCTGAAAGAGGTTGGACGGTTGGGTAAAATGCCCTCGTCCTCCGCCGAGTATACCGTAATCACGGGGTATTTGGAACAGGTTTTGGCGTTGCCTTGGACGGAAGAAACGACGGACACGGAAAATCTCGCCGATTGTATTGCCGTTTTGGATAAAGACCATTACGGTTTGGAAAAAATCAAGGAGCGTATCACCGAATATCTTGCCGTTTTGAAACTGACGGGGAGCATGAAAGCGCCCATTTTGTGCTTTGTCGGCCCTCCCGGCGTTGGTAAGACGAGTATCGCGCAATCGATCGCGCGGGCGTTAAATAGAAAATTCGTCCGCATGAGCCTTGGCGGCGTGAAAGACGAGGCGGAAATCCGCGGTCATCGCCGCACGTATATCGGCGCTATGCCGGGGCGTATTCTCTACGGCATGAAGAACGCGGGCTCGATCAACCCCGTTTTCTTGCTCGACGAGATCGACAAGATCACGTCAGACATGCACGGCGACCCCGCCAGCGCACTTTTAGAGGTGCTTGATCCCGAACAGAACGCGACCTTCCGCGACCGCTATTTGGAAGCGCCGTACGATTTGAGCAAGGTCATGTTCATCACAACGGCGAACAGTTTGGATACGATCCCCGGTCCTTTACGCGACCGTATGGAAATTATCGAGCTGTCGGGCTATACCATGGAAGAAAAAACAGAGATCGCGCGGCGGTATCTCGTGCCCAAGCAACTGGCGGCGAACGGCTTGACGGACAACAATGCGAGCTTTACTGCGGACGGTATCGTAACGGCGATCGACGGGTATACCCGCGAGGCGGGCGTGCGTACCTTGGAGCGCACCGTAGGCAGTCTTTGCCGCAAGATCGCGGTGCAGTACGCAAAGGACAAAACCCTGCCTTTGGTGACGGTGGACAGCGCGAAAGTGATCGAGCTTTTGGGCGCGCCGCGCTATAAAAAGGACGACGAAAAGCGGAGCGCGGAGATCGGCGCGGTGACGGGCTTGGCTTGGACGGCGGTCGGCGGCACGACGCTGACGGTGGAATGTACGACACTGCAAGGCAACGGCGAGAGCAACCTGACGGGGAAACTCGGCGACGTGATGAAAGAATCCGCGCTTGCCGCTCTGTCCTTTATCCGCGCGCATGCGGAAAAATACGGTATTCCTACGCAGAAATTTACTGAAACCGACCTGCATATCCACGTACCCGAGGGGGCTACCCCCAAGGACGGGCCGAGCGCAGGCATTACGATCGCGACCGCGATTTTGTCCGCGTTGACGGGTAAAAAGGCGAGCGGCGATATCGCCATGACGGGCGAAATTACTCTGCGCGGCAAGGTTTTGCCCATCGGCGGGTTGAAAGAAAAGGCGTTGGCGGCGCGGCGTTTGGGCATTAAAACGGTGATCATTCCGCAGGGCAACGCAAGCGAGATCGACGAATTGCCCGAGGTTTTAAAACGGGACGTGCATTTCGTGCCCGTATCGGACGTGGACGAGGTGTTCGCTCTGGTTTTAGAAGACGGAGCGGCTTATCAGCAAACGGACAAGTCCAAAACAACGAAGAAACCGCGCAAGACCAAGGTCGTTCCGCCTATGGACGAAACGCACCGCGACGGCGTGCGCTGTTAATGCGGCGTTAGCCATTCCGTTGCGCTTTGCGCAAAAAGGAGCATACCATGTACGAAACGAAACACAAAAACGAAGAAAAACAGCCCCCGTTGACGATCAAAAACACGATGTTTATCACTTCGGCGGCGAAAAAGGATCAGTTCATCACCCCCGACAAACCTATGATCGCCGTTTGCGGTAAATCGAACGTGGGGAAGAGTTCTTTTATCAACATGCTGGCAAACCGCAAAAAGCTGGCGAAAACGAGCAGCGAGCCGGGACGTACCCGCCTTGTCAACTATTTTGACTTTGGCGAATTTATCCTTGCCGATCTGCCCGGGTACGGGTTTGCGCGCGTTTCCAAGGGCGAAAAGGAAAAATGGGCGAAAACGCTGGACGATTTTTTCCGCGATAAGGAAAAGATCGCGCACGTGTTTATGCTGGTGGATTCCCGCCACGACCCCACGGCGGACGACGTGCAGATGATCGAATACTTGCATTATCACACCCTGCCCTTTACGGTTACCTTGACGAAATCGGACAAGCTGTCGAAAATGAAATTAAAAGAACATATCCGCGCGATTGCCGCCGATCTGTACCTTGCCCCTGCGAATTTGATCGCAACAAGCTCGGAAACGGGATATGGCAAAACGGAAGTTTTGACGAAAATTAAAACCGTCATCGATATCGCAAGCCAGCCCGCGTATATAGGCGAGGACGATACGGACGGCGCGGACGAAGAATAATTTGATTGCAAAGTAAAAAACACGGTTTTGACGCCGTGTTTTTCTTTTGCCTTTATGTAATTTATCCCCAAATTTCTTTGGCGATCGTTAAAATCTCGTCGGGATTTTGCGCGGAAAAGAGCCGATCTTTATACGCCGCCGCGCCCTTTTCGCCCTTGACGTAAAACGCCGCCATTTTGCGCATGAACACCGTCGTAAACCGTTCATCGCAGACCGTCCCCGTCCATTTTAACTGTTTTTCAAACATTTGCAGTTTATTTTCCCTTTCCTTTCCCGTCAGATCGCAGAAAAGCTGCGGGTCAAACAGCGCCGCACGCGCCACCATGATACCGTCCGCGCCCGTTTCGTTTATCAGTTTTTCCGCGTCCGCATCCGAAAACACGCCGCCGTTGGCGATCACGGGGATTTCCACCGCCTTTTTTGCCGCCGCTATCTCGGCAAAATTCACCTCGCCCGCATAAATTTTATCCTTTGTCCTGCCGTGCACGGTGATCATGCTCGCCCCCGCGCCTTCCATGCGCTTGGCAAACTCCGCCGTGATCAGCTTGTCCGCCGTGATTCCGATACGAAATTTCACGGTGACGATCTTGCCGCTTTTTACGCACTCTTTGACGATTTTTTCCGCCAAAATCGGGTTTTCAAGCAACGCGCTCCCCTCGCCGTGTTTATAAATTTTCGGCACGGGACAGCCCATATTGATATCGACGATCGGGAAGGGCGCAAAAACGTCGTGTTCGCACGCCGCGCGCATGGTATCAGGCTCGCTCCCGAAGATCTGCGCCGCACACAGTCCCTCGTGCTCGTCCGTGTACAACAGCTCTTTCGTGTTCTCGCTGCCGTATTTCAACCCCTTTGCGCTCACCATTTCGGTATAGCAAAGCCCCGCGCCGTATCCCTTGCAGAGCCGACGGAACGCATAGTTTGTATACCCCGCCAAGGGAGCTAAAAATACGTTGTTTTCAATTGTCAAATTTCCAACGGAAATCGGCGTTAATCGCATACCGTATGCCCCCATTTTGATTTTCTCGTCCCTTTTTACGACCTCTTAATCCTTGCAAAGCTCGGCTTTCGCCGCCTTATAATATTCGTCCCATTCGTCCGCAGTCAATTCGGTCACCGTTCTGCCGTCCGACAGCGCCTTTTTCTCGGCGAGGGTAAATCGCGCCGCAAATCGGTCGGTGCTTTCCTTTAACGCCTTTTCGCAATCACAGCCCGCCTTTCTTCCCACGTTGACGACCGCAAACAACACGTCGCCAAGCTCCTTTTCCGCCGCGACCTTATCGCCCGCGTTGTAAGCGACAAAAAATTCCTGCAATTCCGCGTTCACGTGCTCCGCCGCCGCTTTCACGTCGGCAAAATCCAAGCCGCCCTTTGCCGCACGCTTGCCCACCTTTTGCGCGCGCATCGCCGCAGGGAAACATTTCGGAACGTCGTTGACCGCGTCCGCAAAGGTCACCTGATGCTTTTCCGTCATCTTGTTCTTTTCCCAAACGGACAGCGCGCCCGCGTCACTGTCGGCTTTGTCCTCGCCAAACACGTGCGTATGGCGGGAGATCAGCTTTTGACAAATCCCCGTCAACACGTCGATAAGATCGAACGCGCCCGTTTCTTCCTTGATCACGGCATGGAAAACCGCCTGCAACAAAATGTCGCCCGTCTCTTCCAAAATCTTGTCGTCGTCGCCGCAATCGATCGCGTCCACCAGTTCGTACGCCTCTTCCACGGCAGACATTTTAATAGACTCGCAGGTCTGCACGCGATCCCAAGGACACCCGCCCGGCGCGCGCAAACGTACGATAATTTCCTTTAAATCCTCCATCGAAAAACGCTGTTTTTCCAAAAGCTCCACCCGCTCCAACGCCACCGCCGACGTGTAGTCGTACCCCTTTTGACGGTCAAGCTCAAACAGCGAAATTTTCTTCGCCGCGCCGCCGCGGATATACTTTACTGCGCTCTCTTCGCCGAACAAATTGCCAAGCAACAGCTTGCAATCGCTCGCCAAACCCTCGTCGTCCAAATCGTACACGATCAGGGGCAGAGCAAGGTTACCCTCTTTCGCCCGTTCCGCAAGCTCGTACGCCGACACCGCGGTATACGAACAGTCCGCAAAGCCCGCCGCACGAACGAGCGCCGTCGTTTTCGACATGCCGTCAATAATTGCAAGCTTGCCGCGCGTGCGCTTAATCAAGGCTTTCACCGAGTTGTCCTCGGTCGCCGCGCCGTCCACGAGATACACGCAATCGTCGCCCTGCTGCGCAACCGCTTTCGCAAGATTTTTGGCAAGCGTGGCAAAATTCCGACTGCTCTCGTACACGCTGTCGAGACAAACGTGGGGCACGCCCAAATCGAGCACCGTCTTGTACGACTCCGTGTGCGCCGTCCGCACAACGATTTTTTGATTTGCGGCAGCCGCCGCCAGAATAGCCTTTTCGCCGCGCCCCGACAGATCGCCCTGCGCTACGCCCAAACCGATAACCGTGATCATGCTTGTCACCTCTTGCGTTTTTCTTTGGATACGATTAAATTATACACCAAATTCAGCAAAAAGGCAACCAAATAGCAAACGTTGGTCGCGTGCGCCAACCCGAAAACGGAAATTTTCGGGCTTTGCAACCACCAAACGTACAGCCCCGTCTTGACCGTCACCCCGATCAGCATGGAAAGCGCCGCGTACTGCGGTTTCCCTTGCGCCGTTAGGCAGGCGGACAACGTCTGCACGCACGAAAGGGTCAGCGCGCTGATAGAAAACGCGCGGATCAGGTCGATCAGCGTTTGCAATTCTTCCCCCGATAACGAACGGAATATGATCTTTGCCGCGGGCGCGGCAAACAGGAACAAGCCCGCCGCGCTCGGCAACGCCACCGCCACCGTAACCAACAACGAATACCATATTCTTTTTCGCGGCGAGGCGGCGTGATCGCGACCCGTCCCCCCACCTTTGCGCGCCGCCGCACTCGCAACCGCGGGCACGCTTGCCGCCGCGATCCCGTAACAAATGGACACGGGCAGGTTGATAACGGTAACCGCTCCGCCCGAAAACAAGCCGAACAAGGTAACGGCGTTTGCGCTGTACGCGCCCAAAAAACGGGGCACGAGCACGCTGTCGAGTAACCCCGAAAGAGGCAAAATGATCGAGCTAAACGTGACGGGAATACTCAGCTTTAACACCGATTTTGCCGAGATTTTTTTCTCGGTTTTTGCGGAAAGGGTGGCAGACGGGTCGCGACGAAAGAGAAAAAGCATTAAAAACAGCGCCGTGAGCTCGGACAAGGACACCGCGAGTAATAAAAACACCACCGCCCTTTGCACGTTGGCGCAGAAAAGATAGGCAAACAGCAATCCAAAGCCCACCTTTACCGCCTGTTCGGTAATTTCGGACAGCGCCGTGGGCATCATTTTGTTTCTGCCCTGAAAATAGCCGCGAAAAACGGAAATAGCGGACACGAGGAGCACAGACGGCGCAAGCGTGAAATACCCGCCGAGCACTTCTCGGCTGCCCTGCGCGGCAGATAAAAAGGGCGCTAAAAGGCACATCAACGCCGTGCCGATCACGCCGATCAACAAGAACAAGCGCATGGCTGTTTTGAACACGGGTAGCCCCGTTTCCCCTTTTCCGACGCGTTCCGCGGTCAATTTTGCAATCGACGAGGGTATGCCTGTGGCGGAAACGGTGAGCAGCATACAGTACACGGGATACACCATTTGATACAGCCCCAGCCCGTAACCGCCGATCAGGTTGGTGAGCGGAATACGGTACAGAGCGCCGATAATTTTTGCGATAAACCCGCCTGCGGCGATCCACGCCGCACCTTTTAAAAACCCGCTCTTGCCCTTATTTTTTGTTTTTTTAAGAAGCCTTTCCATGGTGCGAACTCCTTGTTTTATAGCAGTTTGGGGAAAAGGCGAAATTTTTATCGACAAAAAGGTCTATATTTTCTAAAAAAGGATATCGAAAAGAACAAAAAAGCGGTTGACATTTTATTAAAAAGGGGCTATAATAGAAAAGCAATGCAGGTGTCGCCTAGCGGTATGGCGGCAGCTTCCCAAGCTGTTCCCGGCGAGTTCGACTCTCGTCACCTGCTCCAAGTCAGTATAATCCGAACTATTTACAAATTACAGGTGAATGGTTCGGATTTTCTTTTTATTTGGATTAGGAAAATGCTTTAATTGGTATAATTTTTCTTGTTGAATTAAAAATATCTTCGCATTTTTAAAATTGTTGCTTAAAAGTGAAAAATATGCTATACTAAATCAAAAAGCAACGAAGAATTGTGCGCAAAAGAAGAAAGGAAAGTTGAATAATGGAATATTATAGTTGTTCAAAACTCGTAAAAATCCCCTTAAAAGATGTTGTTTTAAAAATTTATGATTATTTCAACAAAAAGAATGAAAAGTTTATAGGGTTATCCGAAATTTACGATTTTTTACGTGAAGAATTTAATATGAAATCCTTCAACCGTGCAAACTTAATTGCATTATTGAATACACAATCAGAAATTGATTTTAACACTGTCAAAGATTTGTATATTCAGCACGTTGTTTCTTGCGAAGATACTGAAACGGTAAATTTTGAGATTTTGGACACGGTTTTTATAGAAAGAAAAGACTACTTGATTAGAACAATCAAAGTATTAGGGTTTGAAGTTATTAAAGACATCTTATTGAATGGGACGAAAAAATATTATGACTTTGTTAGCTGTTTTGTAGAAAACGGCAATCTAACAGATTCAATTAAAGAAAACAAAGCAAAACTTTTATATTCTTTCATTTCGCAGTTTGAAGAATCACAATTGATGGAAATGCTTCAGAATGAGGAATATATAACAAAAGAAGTTCTCAACTTCAAGCAAAAAAATGAAAAGAAAAGTAAAATAAAAGCTTTAAAAGATAAAATTGCGTTTAGTATGAATTACATTCATGCTGATAATTTGAATTTAAATGTAAAATATTTATTTACCGCAC
>JAFTQY010000006.1 GCA_017462505.1 Clostridia bacterium | reverse complement strand
CCTTTCCTGTTTGCGACTCAACGATACCATTTCCCGCCGTTTGGAAAAACTCTACATCTACGCAAACGGACGCCACGACGAGGACGTGCGTATCGCAAAGCATCCCTCTGCGCTCGCCATGGTCGGCGCGATGTTTTCCAAAATCTTCGCAAAGCTGTCCTTTATCGAGCCTGAGCTCACCACCCTTTCGGACGAGCTTTTGCACGGCTTTATCGCCGACCCCGATTTTGCGCCCTACGAATACATGCTCCGTAAGATAGAGAAGTCCAAGGCGCACGTATTGAGCGCGGCGGAAGAAAAGCTGCTTGCGCTCGGCAGCGACGTAATGGGCGGTTTTCAAGACGTGTTCTCGATGATGAACAACGCCAATTTGAACCTGCCCAAGGCAAGCTTTAACGGCGAAGAGGTGCAGATGAGCCACGGCATGTACGGGGTAGTGCTCCGTTCGGGCACGGTGGCAGAGCGCAAGGACTGGTTTGAAAAATACTACGGCGCGTATATCAATTTGATCGACGCGATCGCGCAGACGTACTACGGCAACGTAAAAAAGGATGTTTTCTATAAGACGGTGCGCGGGTATGACAGCTGTATCGCGATGGCGATGAGCGGCGAGGACGTAGACCCCGCGGTGTACGAAAACCTGATCGAGGCGGTACACGAGGGCTTGCCCGCCTTACACGAATATATTTCCTTGCGTAAGGAAGTGACGGGCATGGAAGAACAGCACGCCTACGACGTGTTTGTGCCCTTAGTAGACAACGCCGAGATCAAACTGCCGTTCGATAAGGCGTATGAGCTCGTGATCGAGGGGCTTGCTCCCCTTGGCAAGGATTATCAAGAGCTGTTGCGAAAGGGCAAAAACGAGGGCTGGATTGACGTTTGCGAAAACGAGGGCAAGCGTTGCGGCGCGTATTCGGCGGGTATTTACGATTGCCACCCGTACGTAATGCTTAATTATCAAGAAACGACCAACGATATTTTCACCGTGGCGCACGAAATGGGGCACGCGCTCCACACCTACAAATCTTCAAGCGCGCAGCCGTATGCAAAATCGGGCTATACCATTTTCCTTGCGGAGATCGCCAGCACGGTCAACGAGGTTTTGCTCTTAAAGTATCTGTATAAAAACAGTACGGATAAAAATTTGAAAAAATTCCTGCTCAATTATTATATGGATACATTCCGCGCGACCCTCTTCCGCCAAACGCAGTTTGCAGAGTTTGAACAGCTCGCTCACGCAAAGGCGGAAAACGGCGAGGCGCTCACCAAAGAGAATCTTAGCGAGCTGTACTACGGATTGAACAAGCAATATTACGGCGACGGCATTATCCATGACGAGCAAATCCGCTATGAATGGGCGCGTATTCCCCATTTTTACAGTTCGTTCTACGTGTATAAATACGCGACGGGTATTATCTCGGCGGTGTCGATCGTAAAACGCATTTTGACCGAGGGGGAAAGCGCGGTGCGCGACTATTTCGAGTTCTTGTCTTCTGGCGGGTGCGACGACCCCGTGTCGATACTCAAAAAGGCGGGCGTGGATTTGACGACGAAAGAACCTTTCCAAGCGGCTATGGACGAATTTAAAGCGACCTTGGAAGAATTTAAATCCTTACTCTAAAAACGAAAAACAAACGGGGCAGGTACGCGTTGAATAAAAAACGCCCTGCCTGAAAGGAAGAAATATTATGGCAAACGAAATGAACACGATGCCCTATAACCGCGACGCGGAAATGGCGCTCCTTGGCTGTCTGTTGATCGACAACGAAATTGCGGCGGATATTGTAGACACGCTGACGGAAGAAGATTTCTATCAGGAAAGTCACAAGTATATTTTGCGTGCAATGAAACGGGTGTATAACGACCGAAAACCCGTCGATCTCGTTACCGTGACGGACGAGCTGGAAAAGGAGGGGAGCATTGAAAAGGCGGGCGGTATCGCGTATATCACCGAGCTGACTCAAATCACTCCGTCCGCGGCGAATTACAAATCCTATCAAGAGATCGTCACCCGCGACAGCGTGAACAGAAAGCTCATTCGCGCCTCTCGGAAGATCATCGAAACGTCCATGAAAGGCACGGACGACAAAGCGTCGCTGGCGTATGCGGAAAAGTGCATTTACGATATTTCCAAGCAGACCGAGCGTTCCGCGCTTATGGGCATGGACGACGGGGATATCGTCGGCGAAGTGCTGCAAAAATTCGAGCAGTTGCAGTCCGACCCTAACACCTTTAAGGGGATTCCGACGGGGTATAAACGCTTTGACAAGATCACCAACGGTTTGCAATCGGGCGCGCTGATCGTCTTGGCGGCTCGTCCCGGTATGGGTAAAACGTCGCTTGCCATGAACATTGTCGAACACGCGGCGATCAACGCAGGCAAGACCTGCGCCGTGTTTTCCCTCGAAATGCCGCGCAGTGAAATCGTGCAAAGATTGATATGCTCGTATGCGAACGTGAGCATGAAAAACGCGCTGTCGGGCACGCTGTCCCAAAAGGAATGGAAAAAGCTGATGCTGGCGGCGGATAGATTGAAAAAGAGCAATATTTATATCGACGACTCGTCCCGCGTCACGCCTGCGGAAATCCAGTCCAAATGCCGCCGCTTAAAGACGGCAAAGGGCGGGGTCGATCTCATCATGATCGACTATATCCAGCTGATGTCGAGCGGAGATTCCAAAATGGCTGGCTCGGAAAACAGACAACAGGAAGTCGCGTCCATCACCCGTGATTTGAAGATCATGGCAAAGGAGCTGGGCGTGCCCGTTATTGCGCTGTCCCAGCTTAGACGTATCACGTCTAACGAGCCGCAACTTTCCGACCTGCGTGAATCGGGCGCGATCGAGCAAGACGCCGATATCGTTATGTTTATTTCCCGTCCCGAAATGTTTGCGACCAAGGAAGAGCTGGAAAGCGGAAAGGTGGTAAAAGGCGCGGCGGAATTGATTTTGGCAAAGCACCGTGCAGGCGAACAGGGCAGGGTGTCCTTGAAATTTATCGGCGAATATACAAAGTTCGTGGACGTGGACGATCAAAACCGCGAGGACGAGCCGCCGCAGTACGGCGTAACGCCCCCCGCGCAATATGACGACGATGAGGAATACGAAGCGCCCGACGACGATTACGGGTATCCCGAACCGCCTGCCCCCAGAAAAGGGGATTTAAAGAGTGCTTCCGACGACGAACTGCCTTTTGAGTAAGCAAGATGATCTTGCAGCCAGTCTTACTATCTTGCCGACCGTGTGTATAGGTATCTCGCATTCGTTTGAGCGGCGCGTCGACCAATTTTAGTAAGATGATCTTGGCGGTGAGCCACCGCAGGCAAGCATTAGAATTATATCGATAAATTATGGAAACAAACATCAAAACCATCACGCCCGAAAGCTTAGAAGAGGCGAAAAATTTAATATTCGACGGCGAAGTGGTGGCGATGCCCACGGAAACGGTGTACGGCTTGGGCGGCAACGCCTTTGACGATAGCGCGGTACAACGCATTTTTGCAGTCAAGGGCAGACCTGCGGACAATCCGCTGATCGCCCACGTGCACGCGGACTACGATTTGTTGAAAATTATCGATTACGACCCGCCGTACGCGAAGAAATTGCGCGAGGCGTTTTTGCCCGGTCCGTTGACCCTCGTTTATCCGTCTACGGACAAAGTGAGCGCATACGTGTCGTGCGGACTGCATACTTTGGCGGTGCGCGTGCCCTCGCACAAAGGCGCGCAGGCGTTTTTGCGGGCGGTGGATATTCCCATCGTCGCGCCCAGCGCCAACTTATCCAAGCACGTTTCGCCCACTTCGGCACAGCACGTGTACGAGGATTTTGACGGAAAAATTCCGCTCATATTAGACGGCGGCGTTTGCGAGGGCGGGATCGAAAGCACGGTGTGCGACGTGACGGGGGATATCCCCGTAATATTGCGCCCAGGTCTTATCACGGCGGAAATGATCGCGGCGGTGGTGGGCGATTGCGGCGAATACACGCCTACGCTTGCCGCAGGGGAAAAGGTCAAAAGCCCAGGGGTATTGTACAAGCATTATTCCCCGCGCTGTAAAACCCTGCTGTTTGATAACGTAGCGGACGGTTTGGCGGCGTGCAGGGGCGTGAACACGACCCGTGTGGCGGTGCTTTGCGAAAATGGAGCGGCAAACGAGTTCGTTCAAGCGGGCGTGACCGTCTTGAATTTAGGCGAAACGGAAACGGAAATGGCGGCGCGGTTATACGAGCTTTTGCGTGAGGCGGAAAAGCTCTGCGATCTTTTGATCGCGATCGAGCCGAAGAAAAAGGACGGCGTTATGGTCGGGGTGTTAAACCGACTTCGCAAGGCGTGTACGTCCGTCGATATCAAACACTAACGAAAAAACAAGGGGGACGGTACGCGATGGCGGCACGAAAGAAGAAAAAAATCGTATTCGTTTGCACGGGCAATACTTGCCGTTCTCCGATGGCGCAATTGTTGCTTGCCCAGCGTTTGAAAGAGCAAAAATTAAAGGGCTTTGATGTGCGCTCGGCGGGAACGGCGGCGAAAAAGGGAGACGTTATCAACCCCAAATCGGCGCAGGTTTTGCAGGAAAACGGTATCGAATGTGTGGAATTTTCGTCCACAAAACTTACCGAAAAATTGCTGTTGGACGCGTTTGCGGTGGTCTGCATGACCGAACGCCAGCGCGAATACCTGATGGACTTGCGCTGGAACGCCCTGAAAAAAGCGGGCAAGAGCATGGACGAGGCGGAAAACAACGTGTATTCCTTTGCGGAAATTACGGGGTATGAAATTCTCGATCCCTACGGCAAGGATATCGATTGTTATCGGTACGTATTCGGATTATTGTCGGCGGGCATGTTGAAATTGACAGAAAAGCTCGATTTAAAGGGCAACGCTTGGGAGGAAAAGCCCAAAGCCCCGAAAAGCGCGAAAACGGGAACGTCGGCGAACAATACGACAACAAAAACTTCGCCGAAAACAAAGAAAAAAACGCCCAAGCAAGCGGACGAAACGCCCGCAACGGACGGCGAAAATCAACAATTATCAATTTTTAAGGAGTAGAAATTATGAAAATTGCAGTAGCTTGCGACCATGGCGGTCTTAACCTCAAAAACGCGCTGATCGCGTATCTTCAAAAAAGCGGTCACGAAGTAAAAGACTTCGGTACGTACACGAAAGATTCGTGTGATTATCCCGATTTTGCGCTGCAAGCGGCGGAATCTGTGGCAAGCGGCGAAAGCGACCGCGGTATCGTGGTATGTTCGTCGGGGATCGGCGTTTCGATCGTAGCCAACAAAGTGCCTGGGGTACGCTGTGCGCATTGTCACGACTGGTACTGTGCAAAATTCACTCGTATGCACAACGACGCGAATATGCTCGCGTTCGGTGAAAAAGTGGTGGGCGAGGGCATGATGCAAGAGATGGTAAATGTGTTTTTAAACACCGAATACGAGGGCGGCGAACGCCACGACCGTCGCTTGGCAAAGATCAAAGCGATCGAGGAAAAATACAGCAAATAATAACGGCCGATAACGGCGCAAAAGGAAACGGAAATGAAAAAAATCATAGCGATCGGCGGTGGGGAACTCCGCGAAAGAACGACGATGAAAATCGACGAATATATCGCAAGGCTCGCAAAGGAGCACGCGGGGGAAAACAGAGCCAACGCTCTGTTTATTCCCACAGCCAGCCATGATTACATGCCCTATTACAACACTTTCCACAAGGTATACACGGGCACGTTTAATATCAAAACGGACGTGGCGTTGACGGTGTTTAAAGAGCCGGACATGGAAAAAATGCGCGCTAAATTTGAAAAGGCGGATATGATCTACGTTGGCGGCGGCGACACGGTGTTTATGATCGAGCACTGGAAAAAAACGGGCTTGTTGCCGCTGATCAAAGACGCGTACGAGCGGGGCGTAGTGATTGCGGGGCTTTCGGCGGGCGCGATTTGTTGGTTTTCGGATATTTATACCGATTCGACGGCGGCGCTGGGCGAGGGGGATAAATATGCCATGTTCCAAGGTTTAAATTGGATAAAGGGCAAAATTTCTCCGCATTATGGCGCAAGAATGCTTGACTTTGACAAAATAGTGTGTTATAATTTGGGCTGTGCTTACGGGATAGAAGACGACGCCGCGCTCGTTATTGAGGACGGCGAGATCGTCGGAAGCGTATCGAGTGGTGGAAAAGCCTGGCTGATAGAGCGAGTGAACGGAGCAATACAAAAGAAGGAAATTGCGTTGATATGACGTAATTTTCCATAAGACGCGGACGTGGCGAAATTGGCAGACGCGCAGGTTTCAGGTTCCTGTGGGTAACTCCGTATGGGTTCAAGTCCCTTCGTCCGCACCAT
>JAFTQY010000070.1 GCA_017462505.1 Clostridia bacterium | reverse complement strand
TATTTCATTATATGATAAAGTGTCCTTTTCACTGTATTCGTCCAATTTATCATTTATAAAATAATCATCGAGAGATATGGGGCGGCTTGGTAGAAAAATGGGGGGAAAGCACGATTGGCAAATACGGCTATTCGGCGGTAGGCGCGGTCGTCGGCGCAACCCACCCTACGGAGGCGGCGCGCTTGCGCGAGGTTTTGCCCCACACGTTCTTCCTGATCCCCGGTTACGGCGCGCAGGGCGGCAACGCGGAAATGTTAAAGAGCTGTTTCGGCAAAGACGGGCTTGGCGGCGTTGTAAATAACTCGCGCGGGATCTTGTGCGCATATAAAAAGAACGGCGGCACGTATTACGACGCGGCGCGTGCGGCTTGTATCGCAATGCAGAAAGACTTGTCCACCGTAATCGGAAAGATGGGCAAATAAAACGACGTATATACGTCGCGCTACTTTGTCGCCGCTCAGTCACGTACGACTCGGTACGCTCCTGTCGCGGCTTCGCGTATCGCTCGTATCTCTCGTTTTGGTAATAGCATTAAGGAAAATAACATGAAAGATTACATCGGAACAATCGTAAAAAACGAAAAGATCGCCGACAATATCCATGCGGTGACCTTTGCGCTTAACGAAGACGTAAAGGTGCGCTGCGGTCAGTTCGGTAACATCGCCGTAGGCGGAACGCATTTGCTCCGCCGCCCGATCGCCATTTGCAAGGCAGAGGGCAGAGAGGTGACCTTTTGTTACCAGATCAAAGGCGAGGGCACGCAAAAGCTCAAAGCCATGGAAACGGGCACACAGCTCAACGTTTTGATGCCCCTTGGCAACGGCTTTTATATCGAAGAGCACGAAAAAAAGATCGCGCTTGTCGGCGGCGGCGTGGGGGTATTCCCGCTCATTTCCGTCTTGCGCGAATACGCGCCCACGAAAGAGATCGCGGCGTATATCGGGTATCGTAACAAAGGCGCGGTGTGCGGCGTGGAAGAGTTTGTCAAGGCGCAAAAATTTATTGCGGTCACCGACGACGGCAGCTACGGCGCGCAGATGAACGCGGTGCAGGCGTTTGCGGCGGATATCCAAAAGGGCAACCGCCCCGACGTGGTGCTCTCCTGCGGGCCTACGCCCATGCTCCGTGCGCTGAAAGCGCTGGTCGAAAAGGAAAATATCCCTTGCTACGTGTCCTTGGAAGAGCGCATGGGCTGCGGTATTGGCGCATGTCTTGTGTGCGTGTGCGATATGACGGACGGAAAGCGCGCGCGTGTGTGCAAGGACGGGCCTGTCTTTAACGCAAAGGACGTTGTTTTATAAGGTTGAAAGAAAAGGAATAAAACTATGGCAAATTTATCAGTAAATCTTTGCGGAGTCAATTTTAAAAACCCCGTGATCGCGGCGTCGGGTACGTACGGGTTCGGGCGCGAATTTAACGAGCTGTACGATATCGGCAAAATCGGCGGCGTGTCCACGAAAGGCTTGACAAACGAGCCCCGTTTGGGTAACCCCGTTCCCCGTATCGCGGAATCGCGCGGAGTGATCCTCAACGCCGTCGGCTTGCAAAACCCCGGTGTGGAGCATTTCATTGAAAACGATTTGGAATGGCTGAAAAGCACGGGTACGGTCGTGATCGCAAACGTCGCGGGCAAGACCTTGGACGATTACGAAAAGATCTGTGCGCGCTTAAACGGCTTGGTGGATATGATCGAGCTGAACATTTCCTGCCCCAACGTAAAGAGCGGCGGCATGGCGTTCGGTATCAAACCCGAAACGGTGGAAGAGGTGACTCGCGTGGCGAAAAAGGGCGCGAAAGATACCCCGCTGATCGTTAAATTGTCGCCTAACGTCGAAAGCATTGCGGCAAACGCGCAGGCGGCGGAACGCGGCGGCGCGGACGCCATTTCGCTCATCAATACGCTGACGGGTATGGCGATCGATATCGAGCGCAGAAGACCGATCATTGCCAACAATACGGGCGGCGTATCGGGTGCGGGCGTAAAGCCGATCGCGGTGCGTATGACCTACGAGGCGGCGCAGGCGGTCAAGATCCCCGTGATCGGTATGGGCGGTATTACGTGCGCGGAAGACGCGATCGAATTTTTGATGGCGGGCGCAACGGCGGTGCAGGTCGGTACGGCAAATTTCACCGATCCTTACGCAATGCCCAAGATCATCGACGGGCTCAACGCTTGGTGCGACAAGCACAATATCGCAAACGTGTCCGAGCTCACGGGCGTTTTGCAGCTAAATCAAAGATAAGTACAAAGGAGTGATATTATGGCATATACTTACAAGGAAGAATTTATCCGCTTTATGGTGGACAACGGCGTTTTGAAATTCGGCGAATTTACCTTAAAGAGCGGCAGAATTGCGCCCTATTTCATCAATACGGGCAATTACAAGACGGGCAAACAGCTGGCTAAGCTCGGCGAATATTACGCGGCGTGTATTCACGACAACGGCTTGCAGGCGGAAACGCTGGTAGGCCCTGCGTACAAGGGGATTCCTCTGTCCGTCGCGACGGCGGTGGCAATGTACCACAATTACGGTACGGAAGTGAATTATTGCTTTGACAGAAAGGAAGTCAAAGACCACGGCGAGGGCGGCTTGTTTGTCGGCAAACAGCTTGTGGACGGCGAAAAGGTCATCATTATCGAGGACGTTATGACGAGCGGTAAGGCTCTGCGCGAAATTTTGCCTAAATTAGAGGCGGCGGCAAAGGTAAACGTAGTGGGCATTATCATTTCCGTTGACCGCAGAGAAAAGGGCTTGACCAGTGATCTG
>JAFTQY010000069.1 GCA_017462505.1 Clostridia bacterium | reverse complement strand
GGGGGTAAACAATATCCCCGTAGACAAATGCACGGAAAAGGGGATCGTTGTTTTCAACACCCCCGGCGCAAACGCGAACGCGGTGAAAGAGCTTGCCATTGCGGCGTTGGTGCTTGCGTCCCGCGACGTGCTCGGCGGCGTGAAATGGGTGGAAAGCTTAGCGGGGCAGACGGACGTTGCCAAAACGGTGGAAAAGGGCAAATCGGCGTTTGTGGGGCACGAGCTTGCGGGCAAAACCTTGGGCGTGATCGGTCTGGGCGCTATCGGCGGTATGGTCGCAAACGCGGCGATCTCGCTGGGTATGAACGTTATGGGCTACGATCCGTATATCACCGCAAAGGCGGCGTGGAGCTTAGCGCCGTCCGTTCGTCAGGCGTCCGATTATAACGATATTTTCGTGCATTGCGATTATATTTCCCTGCACGTTCCCGCAACGCCGCAGACGAAAAATATGATCTCAGAAAGCTCGATTGCAAAAATGAAAGACGGCGTGCGCATTTTAAATCTTGCGCGTGCGGATTTGGTCAATGCGACGGATATAAAGGCGGCTTTGGCAAGCAAAAAAGTGGCGGCGTACGTCACCGATTTCCCGACGGACGAAACGGCAGGGGCGGCGGGCGTGATCGCGATACCTCACCTCGGCGCGTCCACGGTGGAATCGGAAGATCATTGCGCGGTGATGGCGGCGCAACAGCTGGACGAATTTTTGACCTGCGGCAATATCCGCAACAGCGTGAATTTCCCGACGGTGGGGATCCCGCTTTCGGAAAAGCCGCGTGTTTGTATCATGAACAAAAATATTCCGAACATGCTCACGCAGATCACGTCGGCGTTTTCGGCAGAGGGTATCAACATTGAAAACCTTGCCAACGGCTCGAAAGGCGGAATCGCGTATACGATCGTGGAAACGAACGTAGCGGCGGACGAAAAGATCATTGCAAAGCTTTCCGCAATCGAAGGGGTGTTCGGGGTGCGGGGGTATGCCTGGCAAGGCTAAGCGATAAAAAGGGGGACGGAATATGTCCAAATTGGTTTTAAAACAGGAAGAACGGATTTCGTTGGCGCTGCGTGCGCTGTATAAACAATACGGCTATCAGCCCTATAAAATGAGCAAGTTCGAGGAATACGATCTCTACGTTGCCAACAAGGAATTTTTGGTGGGCGACGGGGTGATCACGTTCAACGATACGGACGGAAAATTGCTGGCGTTAAAGCCCGACGTTACGCTGTCGATTATTCGTAACAGCGCGGATAAGGGCGGAAAACGCAAGGTGTATTACGACGAAAACGTGTACCGTATTTCGGCTAAGACCAAGCAGTTTAAGGAAATCCGTCAAGTGGGCTTGGAATGTATCGGCGAGATCGGCGTGTACGACGTGTATGAAACGCTGACCTTGGCGGCGGGGAGTTTGGCGGAAATTTCCGAAAACTTTGTTTTGGACGTATCCCACCTTGGCGTATTGTCGGCGGTGCTGGATAGCGTTTGCGCGGACAAGGCGTTCCAAAGCGCGGTGATGGGGTATCTTGCGGAAAAGAACGTGCACGAAACGGAAACGTTGTGCGAAAAATTCGGCGTGGACGAAACGGGCAAGAAAAACTTGCTGACGTTGTTTACGGCGTATGGGGATATGGACTGGGTTTTGGAAAAAATCGCGCCCGTTTGCAAGGGCAAAGCAAAATCGGCGTTTAAGAAATTGCAAGCCCTTTGCAAATTGCTCTCCGCGAGTAAATACGCAGACAATATCCGCTTGGATTTTTCCGTTGTCAACGATATGAATTATTACAGCGACGTGGTATTCAAGGGCTTTATTGACGGCGTGGCGGACGGCGTGCTGTCGGGCGGCAGATACGACAAGATGATGGCGCGGCTGGGAAGAGCTACGGGCGCGATCGGGTTTGCGGTGTATCTCGATCTTTTGGACGGCTTTAACGAGGAAAAGAGCGCGACGGACGTGGACGTAGTGGTATTGTACGACGAAAAGACCTCGCTTTCGCAGGTGGTCAAGACGGTGGAAAAGCTGATTAAAAAGGGCAACACCGTCAGCGCGCAGACGAGCGAAAATATGTTGCGATGCAAGGAAACCGTCGATTTACGGGGGTGCAAGGTATGATCAACGTAGCATTGCCCAAGGGCAGACTTGGCGAAAAGGTATACGACTTGTTTGAAAAGGCGGGGTACGAGTGCCCGTCGATCAAGGAAAAAAGCCGTAAGCTGATTTTTGAAAATGAAGAAAAGGGCGTGCGCTATTTTTGGGTAAAGCCCTCGGACGTGTCCATTTACGTAGAGCGCGGCGCGGCGGATATCGGCGTTTGCGGCAAGGATATCTTGGCGGAATACTCCCCCGAGGTGTACGAGCTTTTGGATATGAAAACGGGGATCTGCCGTTTGGCGGTCGCGGCGAAAAAAGGGTTTTACGACGACGGGCGGCATACCTTAAAGGTGGCGACGAAGTTTGTGAGCTGCGCAAAGCGTTTTTATGCGGCAAAAAGCCGCGATATCGATATTATCCACCTGAACGGGTCGATCGAGATCGCGCCCATTTTGGGGCTTTCGGACGTGATCGTGGATATCGTGGAAACGGGGAGCACGCTGAAAGAAAACGATTTGGAAGTTATCGAAACGATTTTCCCGATCAGCGCGCGTTTGATCGCCAACAAGGCGAGCTTTAAATTCAAAACGAAAGAAATAGAAAATTTGATAGAGCAGGTGAAAATCTTGCTCGACGAGAAAGAGATATGATCAAGATTTATAAATGGGGCGAAGTGCCCGCCGAAGAGATTTTTGCACGCGTCAGCCCGACGGCGAGCGTGGAGGGGATCGTGGCGGAAATTATCGCGGAGGTTATCAAAAACAAGGACGCGGCGTTGTTTGCCTACGCGGAAAAGTTTGATAAGGTCAAGCTGACGGCGCTCGAAGTTACGCAGGACGAGATCGACGGTGCGTATCAAAACGCGGACAAGGAATTTGTTGCGATTTTGGAAGAGGCGGCGGAAAATATCCGTTTGTTCCATCAAAAACAGGCGCGAGGCGGTTTTACGATTGAAAAAGCGGACGGCGTTGTGATCGGGCAAAAGGTCACGCCGCTCGATAGGGTGGGCTTGTATGTGCCCGGGGGCACGGCGGCGTACCCGTCTACGGTGCTGATGGACGCTATTCCCGCAAAGATCGCAGGCTGCAAAGAGATCGTTATGGTAACTCCCCCTGCCAAGGACGGGAGCGTAAATCCCGATATTTTGGCGGCGGCGAAGGTGGCGGGCGTGACCCGTATTTTCAAGGTGGGCGGCGCGCAGGCGGTTGCGGCGCTGGCATACGGCACGGAGAGTGTGCCCAAGGTGGACAAGATCGTAGGGCCAGGGAACGCGTTCGTTGCCGAGGCGAAAAAACAGGTGTTCGGCAAGGTGGATATCGATATGATCGCTGGGCCGAGCGAGATTTTGGTGCTTGCCGATAATACCAACGATCCTAAGCATATCGCGGCGGATTTATTGTCGCAGGCGGAACACGACAAGATGGCGAGCGCGGTTTTGGTTACTGACAGCGAGGCGTTTGCAACGGCGGTGGCGGCGGAGCTGGAAAGACAAATCCCGCTTTTGTCGCGTAGCGAAATTGCACGGACTTCTATCGACAACAACGGCAAAATTATCGTGGCGAACGATCTTATGGACGCGATTGAGATTTCCAACGAGATCGCACCCGAGCATTTGGAGCTTTGCTTGGATAATCCGTTCGATTATTTGGATAAGATACGTCACGCGGGGTCGATCTTTATGGGTAAATACTGCCCCGAGGCTTTGGGGGATTATTTTGCAGGACCGAACCACACGTTGCCGACGAGCGGCACGGCGAAATTTTCTTCCCCCTTGTCGGTGGACGATTTCGTGAAAAAATCGCAATTTTGCTATTATACAAAGGACGGGTTGGAAAAGGTGGCAAACAAGGTTTCGGCGTTTGCTATGAAAGAGGGCTTGCAGGCGCACGCAAGGAGCGCGACCGTCCGTTTTGAAAAGGAATAAAAGGATAGGCTTATGAGTAAATTTTTCAGCGCGAAATACGCGGCGTTGACGCCGTACGTACCCGGGGAACAGCCCAAGGACGCGCAATATATAAAACTCAATACCAACGAATCGCCCTTTGCGCCCCCCGCGTCGGTGGTGGCGGCGGCAAAGGCAGAGGCGGGGAAGTTGCATTTGTATTCCGACCCCGAAAGCGCGGCTTTGACGAAAAAGGCCGCAGAAGTTTGGGGGGTGAAAACGTCGCAGATTTTGATGACGAACGGCTCGGACGAGGGGTTGAACTTCGCGTTTATGGCGTTTTGCGATGAAAAACGCCCGATCGTTTTTCCCGACATCACGTACGGGTTTTATCCCGTGTTTGCGCAGCTGAACGGCGTGCCGTATGAAAAAATTCCGCTTAAAGAGGATTTTTCGGTAGATCACCGCGATTACGTGGGGATAGGAAAGAATATCGTTATCGCCAACCCCAACGCGCCGACGGGGCTTAGCTTAGCCCTTTGGCAGATCGAAAAGATCGTGAAAAGCAACCCCGATAACGTCGTGATCATCGACGAGGCGTACGTGGATTTCGGGGGAGAAAGCTGCGTGCCGCTTATTGAAAAATACGACAATCTGCTTGTTACGCAGACCTTTTCCAAATCCCGCTCGTTGGCGGGGGCGCGGCTCGGCGTTGTTATCGGCAACGAAAAGTTGATTGCGGATCTCAACACCGTGAAATATTCGACAAACCCCTACAACGTCAACCGAATGACGGCGGCGGCGGGCTTGGCGGCGCTTTGCGAAACAGAATGGTTTGAAAGCAATTGCGCGGAAATCCAAAGGGTGCGCGTTTACACTTCGGCGGCGCTTGAAAAATTAGGCTTTACCGTTTTGGATTCCAAAACGAATTTCCTGTTTGCGAAATCGGACAAGATCGGCGGCAGGGCGTTGTATGAAAAATTAAAGGCAAAGGGCGTGCTGGTGCGGCAGTTTAATGCGCCGCGGATCGCGGATTTCGTCCGTATCACCATCGGCACGCAGGAACAAATGGACGTCTTTTTGGAAAAGACGGCGGGGATTTTGGGGAAAGAAGTATGAGAAAGGCAGAGATAGCAAGAAAAACGAGGGAAACGGATATTTTGCTCACGCTCGATCTGGACGGAACGGGTAAGAGCGTGATTGAAAGCGGTTGCGGTTTTTTGGATCACATGTTGACCTTGTTTGCAAAACATTCGGGGTTTGATCTTACCGTCAAATGCAAGGGGGACGTAGAGGTGGATTATCACCATACGACGGAAGATATCGGCATTTCGCTGGGCAAGGCGTTTTTGACGGCGCTCGGCGATAAAAAGGGGATCACCCGTTACGGGGACACCATGCTGCCGATGGACGAAACGCTGATCCGTTCGGCGGTGGATATTTCGGGCAGAGATTATTTGGCGATCGCTTTGGATTTGCCTTGCGCGAAGGTGGGCGATTTCGATACCGAGCTTTGCGAGGAGTTTTGGCTGGCGTTTGTGCGCGAGGCAAAGGTGACCTTGCATATCACACAGCTTGCGGGGAAAAATGCGCACCACATTATCGAGGGCGTGTTTAAATCGGTGGCGCGTACGCTTGGAAAAGCGACGGCGATCGATCTTCGCCGCGCGGATGAAATTCCGTCCACGAAAGGAGTTTTGTAAATGATTGCGATCGTGGATTACGGCGTAGGGAATTTGTTTTCCTTGGAATCGTCTTTGAAAAAAGTGGGCGCGGAAACGGCGGTCACTTCGGATAGGGCGGTGATCGAGCGCGCCGATAAAATTATATTGCCCGGGGTAGGCGCGTTTGCGGACGCGGCGAAAAAGCTCCGTGATAGCGGGCTTGGCGACGTGGTCAAGGCGCAGACGGCGCAAGGCAAGCCGCTCATGGGGATATGTCTTGGTATGCAGATGCTCTTTGAGCGGAGCTTTGAATACGGCTGTCACGAGGGGCTGGGATTACTCAAAGGGGACGTTGTGCCCATGAAAGGGTATATCGACGAAAAGCTGAAAATTCCGCATATCGGTTGGAACGCGTTGCGCTTTACCCGTGAAAATCCCCTGTTTAAGTATTTGAAAAACGGCGATTACGTGTATTTTGTACATTCGTATTTTGCAAGCGGCTGTGAGGATAGCTTGATCGCGGACACCGAGTACGGCAAGCGGTTGACGGCGGCGGTGGCAAAGGATAACGTGTACGGCTGTCAATTCCACCCCGAAAAGAGCGGGGACGTGGGTTTGAAGATCTTGCAGGCGTTTGGCGAGTTGTAAAAAACGCGCGGTAAAATTTAGAGGAAAGGAAGAGAGAAATGAAGATTTTTCCGGCTATTGATTTATACGGCGGAAAGGCGGTGCGGTTATACAAGGGCGATTACGCGCAGATGACGGTGTACAGCGACGACCCCGTGGCGGTTGCGCGAGATTTTGAACGACAAGGCGCAAAGTATATTCACGTGGTCGATCTGGAAGGCGCGAAAATCGGCAAGCCCGCGCATTTGGACGTTGTGGAAAAAATCGCAAAAGAAACCGATTTGTTTATCGAAATCGGCGGGGGTATTCGCGATATGGAAAGGGTGGAAAGATACCTTTCCGTGGGGGCGAACCGCGTGATTTTGGGTACGGCGGCAGTGACGGACGAGGAATTTTTACGGGCGGCTCTGGTGGCGCACGGCGAGAAGATCGCCGTCGGCGCGGATATTGCGGACGGGCGGATTGCCATTCGCGGCTGGGTGGAAAAATCAGAGTACACGACGGAAGCGTTCTTTGATAAAATGCAGGCTTTGGGCGTGAAAACGGTGATTTGCACGGACATTTCCAAGGACGGCGCAATGAAAGGAACGAACAGGGCTTTGTATAAAGCGCTTGGCGAAAAATACACGATCGATATTGTGGCGTCGGGCGGTGTGTCTACGTTGGACGACGTGGCGGCGTTGGCGGCGGCGGGTACGTACGGGGCGATTATCGGCAAAGCGTACTATATCGGCGCGATCGATCTTGCTAAGGCAATACAGGTGGCAAAATGATTACGAAAAGAATTATTCCCTGCCTTGACGTAAAGGACGGCAGGGTGGTAAAAGGGGTCAATTTCGAGGGCTTGCGCGAGGTGGCGTCGCCCGTCGATTTGGCGAAATATTATTCGGAATGCGGCGCGGACGAGCTGGTGTTTTACGACATCACGGCGTCGGCGGAGGGTCGGGCTTTGTTTACCGATATTCTGCGCGAGGCGGCTAGTTCGGTGTTTATTCCCCTGACGGTCGGGGGCGGTATTCGCAGCGTGGCGGATTTTGAGCGGGTGCTTTCCTGCGGCGCGGACAAAGTCAGCGTCAATTCGGGCGCGATCGCAAATCCGTCCTTGGTCAAGGAATCGGCTTTGAAATACGGCAATCAATGCGTGGTGATTTCCGCCGATATCAAGCGCGTCAACGGAGCGTTTCACGTGTTTGCTAAGGGCGGCAGAGAGGATACGGGCATGGAAGCGGTGGCTTGGATCAAGCGTTGCGTGGACGAGGGCGCGGGCGAGGTCGTGGTCAATTCCATGGACACGGACGGCGTGAAAAAGGGCTTTGATTTGGAGCTTTTAAAGGCGGTGTGCGCGGCGGTGGACGTGCCTGTGATCGCTTCGGGCGGCGCGGGCAGCGTTGCCGATTTTGTGGCTTTATTTAAAGAAATTCCCGATATTGACGCGGGCTTGGCGGCGTCGGTGTTCCATTTCGGCGAAATCGAGATCGCCGATTTGAAAAAGATTTTGGCGGAACAGGGTATTCCGTCGCGGATATAAGGAGATGAAAATATGTTGAAGATAGAAGAATTGAAATTTGACGAAAAGGGATTGATCCCCGCGATCGTGGTGGACGCGGTGACAAAGGACGTGTTGACGCTCGCATACATGAACGCCGAAAGCTTAGCGATCACCATGCAAGAACGCAAAACCTGTTTTTACAGCCGTAGCCGTCAGGCGCTTTGGCGCAAGGGGGAAACGAGCGGAAATTATCAACACGTAGTTTCCATTACGGCAGATTGCGACAAGGACGCTCTGGTCGTTAAGGTGGAAAAGGACGGACCTGCCTGCCACACGGGCGCGGAAAGCTGTTTCTATCAGCCTTTATATATCGACGAAGAACGGCATGAGTTCAGTTTGCGCGGATTGTACGCTTTGTTAGAGGGCAGAAAGGCGGAGATGCCGCAGGGCTCGTATACGACCTACCTGTTTGAAAAGGGTTTGGATAAAATTTTGAAAAAGGTCGGGGAAGAGTGTACGGAAGTGATCATTGCGGGGCACGCGCACGATAACAAAGAAACGGTGTATGAAATTGCCGATTTGGCGTACCACGTGATGGTATTGATGGTGCAAAACGGGATCACGGTGGACGACGTGGCAAAAGAGCTTGCCTCCCGTCATATCATTGATAAAAAGGTAAAGCAGGAAAAAATGACAAACTAAAATTTTGTGAAAAATCGCTCGGCGTAGGTCGGGCGATTTTTT
>JAFTQY010000068.1 GCA_017462505.1 Clostridia bacterium | reverse complement strand
TAATCGATCACGCTCGCACGGAATACGTCCACCGCCGTCATGATATCGTTTCTGTTCTCGGATTTGTTTTGCACCTTGATCAGCATCAATTCCCGCTTGATCGGCTCGTCTTGGAGCACTTCCACCTTTTTCACCACGTACAGCTTTTTCAGCTGATTGATGAGCTGTTCTTTCACGTAATCGTCCCCGCGCATGGTGATCGTGATACGGGAATATTCGCTACGCTCGGTTTCGCCCACGGTAAGGGTGTCGATGTTGAAATTACGACGGGTAAACATTGCCGTCACGCGGGTCAAAACGCCTGCCTTGTTGTCTAAGTATACTGCTATTACGAATTTATTGTTTTCCATAATTTTCTCCTTATCGCCCAGCCTTACACTTTCGTAATGATATCGCTGATCGCGCCGCCAGGGGGCAGCATCGGCAATACCATTTCGTCCTTATCGATACGCACGTCGATAACCGTGGTTTTGCCCGATTTCACCGCCGCCTCAAAGGCACGCTTGAACTCTACGGGCGTTTCCGCCAACACCCCGTCCGCGCCAAACGCTTTTGCAAGGGCTACGAAATCGGTCTTTCTCGAAAGCACGGTGTTGGAATATCTCTTGCCGAAGAACAAGGTTTGCCATTGTCTAACCATACCCAGCACGCCGTTGTTGAGCAAAACGATAACTACGGGGATTTTATAGGTGACTGCCGTCGCCAGCTCGTTGAGGTTCATACCAAAGCTGCCGTCGCCCGTAATCAACACTACGGGGTCTTTCGTCGCTACGTACGCGCCCATCGCCGCGCCCAAGCCAAAGCCCATCGTACCCAAGCCGCCGCTCGACACGAAACGGCGAGGGCCGTCGAATTCCACGTACTGCGTCGTCCACATTTGGTGTTGCCCTACGTCCGTTGCGATTACGGTATTTGCGGGCTTTGCCGCGTTGATAATGTCAAATACCTGCTTAGGGGTAAGAGGCGCGTCGTTTGCCGCCGCGATCTCTTCTTCAAACTGCTTTTCTTCCGCTTTGAGCTGTTTTACACGCGCAAACCAGTCGGGTTTTACGCTTTCGGCGCATTTCGCCGCGATACGCTTGAACGAATCCTCAACGTCGCCGACCAAGCCCAAATCTACGCGCACGTTTTTGTTGACTTCCGCGCTGTCGGGGTCAAGCTGAATGATCTTGCTCTGTTTTGCAAACTTGGAAACGTTGCCCGTCGCACGATCCGAGAAACGAACGCCGATACCCAAGATCAGGTCCGCCTCGTTTTGGGACATGGACGACGCATAATGCCCGTGCATACCCTGCATACCGAGGAAACGTTCGTTGTCCTGCGGAACGGACGAAAGCCCCATAAACGAACAACCGATCACCGCGCCGATCTTTTCGGCAAACGCCACGATGTCCTTGCCCATGCCAAGCCCCGCCGCGCCGCCGCCGACGTAGATATACGGCTTTTTCGCGCCGTTGATAAGCTCTACCGCCTTATCGATCAAATCTTCCTTGACCTTGGGCAGAGGCATTTTTTCCACCACGCCTTGCGGCTCGAAATCGTATTTGCCCACCTGTACGTCCTTGGGAATATCGATCAGGACGGGGCCCGGTCTGCCCGATTTCGCAATCGCAAACGCCTCGCGAATGGTATCTGCCAAATCCTCGATTTTGTTTACGAAATAGTTATGCTTGGTGATGGGCAGGGTCACGCCCGTAATGTCGATTTCTTGGAAACTGTCCTTACCGATAAGCGAACAAGGCACGTTGCCCGTGATCGCGACCATGGGGATACTGTCCAGCATCGCCGTAGCGATACCCGTAACGAGGTTGGTTGCGCCCGGACCGCTGGTTGCGATACAAACGCCGACCTTGCCCGTCGCACGGGAATACCCGTCCGCGGCATGCGCCGCGCCCTGTTCGTGCGCCGTCAATACGTGGTTGATCTTGTCCTTGTATTCGTAAAGCGCGTCGTAAATATTGATAACCTGACCGCCGGGATACCCGAAAACGTCGGTAACGCCCTGTTCGATGAGGGTCTGAATTAAAATCTGTGCGCCGTTTAATTTCATAATTTTCTCCTTACTTTTCACTTAAAGCATTTTATTGATAGCGGTCACGAGCGCTTTCACCGACGACGTCATAATGTCGGCGTGAATACCCGTTCCCCAGTACGGTTTGCCGTCTGCCACTACGCATACGTACGACGCCGCCTGCGAAGAGGATTTTTCTTCCAAAGCGTGCTGTACGTAGCTTTCCAAAAGGTAATCCTTGCCCACGACTTTTTTGATCGCGTTGCTCACGCAGTCAAGCCGCCCGTTGCCTTCCACTTCTACGGTTTGCGTCTTGCCAAGGTATTCGATCTCGATTTTGCCGAGCACCTTGTCCGCGCCCGCCGTTTCGTACCCCGCATTGACCACTTTCAGCTTATCCTGCACGTTGACGAAATCTCTCATGAAGATCTCGTACACTTCCTGCGGGGACAGCTCCTTGTGCGCATGGTCGGAAATGCTCTTGACGTGATAGCCGAAAACTTCGCGCATCTTCGGCGGCAATACCAACTTGAACTGCGTTTCGAGGATATACCCGATACCACCCTTTCCCGATTGAGAATTGATGCGGATAACGTCCGCCTCGTACACTCTGCCAACGTCGGCAGGGTCGATGGGTAGATAGGGTACGGTCCAAGTGTTTGCGCCCTTGTCCACGCGGTATTTCATGCCCTTGGCGATCGCGTCTTGGTGCGAGCCGCTAAACGCCGCAAACACCAGCGAACCGCTGTAAGGTTGACGTTCGCTGACCTTCATACGGGTCACCCGTTCGTACACCTGCGTAATGGACGGCAGGTCGGAAAAATCAAGCTGCGGGTCGATACCCTGCGAATACATATTCAGCGCAAGCGTAATGATATCAACGTTGCCCGTCCGCTCGCCGTTGCCAAACAGCGTGCCCTCGATACGGTCGCCGCCCGCCAAAAGCCCCATTTCGCTGTCCGCCACCGCACAGCCTCTGTCGTTGTGCGGGTGGAGCGAGATCACGACGTTTTCTCTGCCGTGCAAATTTTTGCACATATATTCCACTTGACTCGCGTACACGTGGGGCATGGAATTTTCCACCGTCACGGGCAGGTTGACGATCGCTTTGTCCTCTGCCGTCGGCTGCCAGATATCCAGCACCGCGTTACAAATTTCCGCCGCAAATTCGGGTTCTGTACCCGTAAAGCTTTCGGGGGAATATTCCAACCAGACCTTGCCTTGCGCCTTTTCCTTGTACGCCTTGCAAAGCCTTGCGCCCGTCACCGCGATCTCGATGATCTCGTTCTTTTCGCGTTTAAACACCTGCTCGCGTTGCGCTTTCGACGTGGAATTGTACAAATGCACGATCGCCTTTTTCGCGCCCTTGATCGCCTCAAAGGTTTTGGCGATGATATGCTCGCGCGATTGCGTCAAGACCTGTATCGTCACGTCGTCGGGGATCAACTTTTCCTCTATCAGCTTACGGCAGAATTCGTATTCCGTTTCGCTTGCCGCAGGGAAACCGATTTCGATTTCCTTAAAGCCGACCTTGCAAAGGAGCTTGAAAAACTCCAACTTTTCCTCCAAGCTCATGGGGATAATCAGCGCCTGATTGCCGTCGCGCAAATCGACGCTGCACCACACGGGGGGCTTTTCGATGGCGGTCTTTTTCGTCCAGTCCATCGTCACGCCCTGCGGCGCAAAATACTGTTTTACGTACTTGTTACTGTTTTTCATATCCGTTATCCTGTTCTTATTTCTAAAAATAAAAGTCCCTTATCACGGCGCAAAAACGCCGCACGATAAGAGACGAAGAAACTCCGCGGTACCACTCCGATTGACAGCCCTTTCGGCTGTCCGCTCACGCCCTTTTTAGGGCAATCTCTGTAACGGGAGAAACCCGTCCGAATCTACTTGGCGCATGCGCCGTTCTCTCGGCGGCTCGGGGAGGAGCTATATTCCGCAGGTCGTATCGGCTCGCACCTACCGCCGACTCTCTGAAAATCGCACTCTACGGATTTCTATCCCGTCATTGCCTTTATATATAATGTATGTTAATTATACTTGTATTTTTATATTTTGTCAACGAAAAAAACGTTGTTTTCCTTGATTTTTCAAGGTTTTCAACGGAAAATTACGCAAATTTTTCCTTTTTTGGTTACAGCTTGTAAACCCACCCGTACGGATCGGGCTGTTTGCCCCATTGGATACCCGTCAAAATGTCGTACAGCTTTTGTGTGACTTCCCCGATCTTGCCGCCGCCGATCACGTATTCGTCGTCGCCGTACGCAAGCTTGCCGATGGGCGAAACGACCGCTGCCGTACCGCAGCCCCAAGCCTCTTCCAAAGCGCCCGATTTCAGCGCGGAAAGCAGTTCGTCCACCGAAAGCAGGCGTTCGGTCACCGTGTACCCGAGATTTTTCAAAACCTCGATACAGCTCTTGCGGGTAATGCCGGGCAAAATCGACCCCGTGAGCATCGGCGTAACGATTTCGCCGTTTATCTTGAACATAACG
>JAFTQY010000067.1 GCA_017462505.1 Clostridia bacterium | reverse complement strand
TCCTTCTACTTTTCTTTATTTTCACTATTATTTATTCACTATGAGATTCTTCGCTTCGCTCAGAATGACTTTTCTGCTCATCGGTAAACCTCCACCGAACCACGCGACTATCGCGTGGTTTTCAGCGAAATACCGCTATTTAGTATACAAGAACAATTGTCGCTTGGAAACGGGCGACAATTTTTTATAGAAAACAAACAACCAAATGTTCGTAAAGTTCTTGCAATTTGGAAAAATTTGTGGTATACTTAGGTAGAACTTTGAAAACCGAGCGGGCGCGCGGTGGGGCAAAAGGCGGGAAATTGTTGATAATTTACAAAAAAACCTTGACGGGATAGGCGGAATTTGTTATAATAGCAAAAAAATCACGCGAGGACGTTATGGCGAAGAGTTTGGAAAAATATCAACAGATCGAGCGGTCTATTATCACGACCTACCGCAAAACGATATGGTCGCCCTTTGTTCTGGCGGTGAAAAAGTACGCTCTGATACAGGCGGGGGATAAGATCGCCGTTTGCATTTCGGGCGGGAAAGACAGTATGTTGCTTGCCAAGCTAATGCAGGAATTGCAACGGCACAGCGACGTTCCGTTCGAGCTGACGTTTTTGGTCATGGACCCCGGCTATAATGAAGAAAACCGCAAAAAGATCGAAGAGAACGCACGGCTTTTAAACGTGCCGATCACGGTGTTTGAAAGCGAAGTGTTCGCCGCGGCGGACGCGGCAAATGCGGACAATCCTTGCTATCTTTGCGCGCGCATGCGCCGCGGACATTTATACGCAAAGGCAAAGGAGCTTGGCTGTAATAAGATCGCGCTGGGGCATCATAAGAGCGATGTGATCGAAACGACGGTGATGGGCATGCTCTACGGTGGGCAGATACAGGGTATGTTGCCGCGCATCAAAAGCACGAATTTCGAGGGTATGGAGCTGATCCGCCCGATGTATTGTATTTTGGAAAACGATATTTTACGTTGGAAAGAACACAACGGCTTGGATTTTATCGCGTGCGCTTGTAAGTTTACGCAAAATTTGACGGGCGGGGACGAGGATACCTTTTCCGCGCGGCGCAGGGTGAAAGTCTTGATCGCGGAACTGAAAAAAGAAAACCCCAACGTCGAAAACAACATTTTTCAGAGTATTCACAACGTACAGCTCGACACGCTTGCCGAATATAAAACGGACGGCGTAAAGCATTCTTTTTTGGAAAGATTTGATGGCGAGGCATAAACGGGGATTTTCTGTCATAGGATAGACCATGCAAGAAAATCAGAGTGCAAAACATACGTTATCGATCGAACAAAGGAAGTTTTTATCCGTCAGCGCCGTGGAAAGCGTAGTAGCCTTTTCGGAGGTCAAAATCGTGTTGTCCCTTGTGGGCGGCGAACGGCTCAATATCATCGGGTCAGGGTTGAAAATTACGGGTTTTTCCAAATCGAGCGGCTCGTTTACGGCGGAGGGCACGCTGACGGGCGTGCAGTACGGCGGCAAGGGCTTTGCGGCGAGAATTTTTAAATAATGGACAGCAAGGGACAGCTTGGCGTATTTTGCATTTGTCTTGCCGTGGGCTTTATCGGCGGCTTGCTGTACGAGGTTTTTGTACTCTTTCGCGCGGCGTTCGGTTGCGGAAGAGGCAAGAATAAAATCATCGGTATAATACTAGACGCGGCTTTTTTCGTCTGCTTTGCGGGGCTTTGTATTTATGCGGCGTACCGTTTCCGTTTTCCAAATCTGCGCTTTTATATGTGGATAGGTTACGGGCTCGGCTGGATAATATATTTGAAAACTTTGCGAAGAATAGTTGCATTTTTACAAAAAGTATGCTATAATAAAGCAATCAAAGTGGCAAAAAAGGTCAAAACGAAGAAAAAGCTCTCAAAAACGGGGGATAAGATATGACGCAAGACAAAATGAGAAAAATTATAACGGCGTGTACCGCGGCGGTAACGACGTTGCTTGTGTTTTTGCTGACCTTTGTCATTTATCAATGGATCACGATTGCAAGCTTGAATAAAAAAATCGACCAAACGCGTGCGGAAATTGCCCGTCAGGAGCAAATTTTGGAAACGCAAAAGGGCACGCTTGCCTATTACAAGACCGAGGCAGGCTTGCAGATCTTGTATCAGAGATTGATCGAATTAGAAGGTAAAAAATAAATGAAAAATTTTGCCGTGATTGACATCGGCTCGAATTCCGTTCGCCTCATGTTCGTGGCGGACGGAAAAGTTTTATATAAGAGCTTAAATACGACGAGGCTGGGCGAGGGCTTAGCAAACGCGCCGACTCTGTTGCCCGCCGCGATCGATCGGACGGCGCAGGCGGTTGCCGATTTTTATCAAAAGGGGTTATTAGACGGCGCGGAACAGGTGTTCGCCTTTGCAACGGCGGCTGTGCGCTCTGCGGAAAACCGCGCGGAATTTTTGGACAGAGTCAAACAGCTTTGCGGGTTGGAAATCGAGGTCGTTTCCGGGGAAGAAGAGGCGGAGCTTGGTATTTTGGGCGCGCTTGGGAACGGCGACGGCGGCGTGATCGATATCGGCGGCGCAAGCACGGAGATCGTGGTAAAATCGGGCGGCAAGCTCGCATATAAAAAGAGCCTGGATATCGGTGTGGTGCGGTTAAAAGACCGCTACGGTAGAAACGTGGACGAGATAAAACGGGCGGCAAAGCAAGCGGCGAGCGAGTACGGAAAAATACCCGCAACCGAGCTGTTTTGCGGGATCGGCGGTACGGCGACGACCCTTGCGGCGCAGTATTTGGGTTTACAAACCTACGATTCGGCAAAAATTACGGGTACGAAAATCCCCGTCGGGGAATTAAAAGCGCTTGCGGACAAGCTGTCGGCGATGTCGGTGGACGAGATCGCGGCGTTGCCGTGTATGCCCAAGGGGCGCGCGGACGTGCTCGCAGGCGGCGCGGTGCTGTTGGCGACGTTGATGGAAGAGCTTGGATTTTTGGAATTGACGGTCAGCGATCGGGATAATTTGGAAGGGTACGCGATCAAACGCGGCTTGATGAAATAAAAAGCAAAAGGGAACGGACGGTATGAAAAGACGGATAGCGACAATTTACGCCGCGGTGCAAACGCTGCTGCTTTTGGCAGGGCTTGCGCTGGTCTTTTTCTTTGCGTGGAAAGGTGCGACGGCGGATTTGGTTTGGTGCTTGGTCGGCATGGCTTTGTCCGTTGTTTTTGCGCCGATTTTTCATGAAGTTGGGCACGTGTTTGCCGCTTGGTCGGTGAACATGGAAATCGTGCTCGTTAAATGTTTCTGCTTTAAGCTTATGCGCGTGCAGGGTAAAAAATCCTTTCGTTTGGTTTCGCCCTTTGCGGCGGACGAAACGCAGGTAATCCCCAAAACGGGGGGCAATATGCAAAAACGCGCCGCAAAATACACCCTCGGCGGGTTGGCGGTCAGCGGCGTAGTTTTGTTGGCGTTGGTCGTTATCGCGCTCCTTTGTACCTATTTAGCGAACACGCAGTTTGCCCTGTGGGGCGCGCTCCCGTACACGGCGTATCTGTTTTTGCTCAACGTTTTATCCTTGGAATACGCGGGCGGGAAAACGGATATGCTCGTTTTTGTCGGTATCAAAAAGGGAGAGCCTGCGGAAAGGAATATGCTTGCCGCGATGGAAATTCAAGGCAATATATACGCAGGGAAAAGCTTTGGCGAACTGAACGAAAGCTTGTATTACGACCTGCCGCAGCTTGCGGAGGACGAGCCTTTGTATGCGGTAATGCTCGATTTGCGCTATCGCTATCATCTCGAAAAGGGGGAATACGACCGCGCGGCGGATTGCTTGAACCGTCTTGCGCTTTCGCAGGAATATTTGCCGCAGGAGCAAATCCTGCAAATTGCCGTGGAATTGACGTATATGCACGCAATAAACGGGGATATTGAAAACGCGGAAGAGAGCGCAAGGCTTTGTTCGCAAAGCCTGCAAGAAAATACGGCGCGGGCAAAGCGTGCGTTGCTTGCCTATGCGATCGCGGCGGGCAATCAAGAGGGAATTACCGTTTTGAAAGAACAGGCGACCCTTGCCGCGGGCAACGAATATCCGTCGGGCGCGGCAAAATCGGAAAAAATTCTGCTTGCAAGGCTTTGCAACGAATAAAAGCCGTTGAAAACGGACACACTTACGAAAAATCGGTTTGCTCGGCAAGCCAAAAAGAGAGAGAATATGCAAGGAATAAAAAAGGAACGGAAAGCAGGGATATTGATGCCGGTGTCGTCGTTGCCGTCCGATTGTGGGATCGGTACGCTCGGCGCGGGGGCGTATGCGTTCGTCGATTGGCTGTATTCGGCGGGTATGAAAATTTGGCAGGTGTTGCCTTTGCTCCCGACGGGATACGGCGACAGCCCCTATCAATCGTGCGCGTCCGACGCGCTCAATCCCTATTTTATTGATTTTGCGACGCTCGTAAAGGAGGGGCTTTTGGACGAGAGCGATTATACCGCCGTCGAATGGTCGTATAATGAACGCCGCGTAGATTACGGCAAGCAATTTGAAAATAAAATCAAAATTTTGGAAAAGGCGTTTGCGCGGTTTGACAAGGACTGCGTGTCGTGGAAAGCCTTTCTTGCCGAGGGAAAATACGCCGATTACGCGCTGTTTATGTCCTTGAAAACGAAGTTTTCTCATGCGCCTTGGACGGGCTGGGTAGAGCCGTTCCGCAGCTCGGAAGGCAAGGGCTTGGACGAGTATATCGCCGAGCACAAAAGCGAAATCGAGTTTTGGCGATTCACGCAATATATCTTTTTGAAACAATGGAACGCGTTAAAGGCGTACGCGCACGAACGGGGTATCGAGATCATGGGCGACATGCCCATTTACGTTGCGGAGGACAGCGTGGAAATGTGGAAATACCGCCGCGAGCTGTTTATGCTGGACGGCGACGATAACCTGGCTCTGCGCGCAGGCGTGCCTCCCGACGCGTTTTCCGAGGACGGACAGCTTTGGGGGAATCCCGTATACGACTGGGAAAAGCTGCAAAAGGACGGGTACAAATGGTGGCGCGACCGTATCGAATACGCGTTTAGTTTGTTCGATATCGTCCGTATCGACCATTTCCGCGCGTTCGATCGGTTCTGGGGCGTGCCTACGGATAGCGACACGGCAAAGGACGGCGCTTGGCTGGACGGACCGAAAGCGGCGCTTTTCGACGGGTTTGAAAACTACTCGATCGTAGCAGAGGATTTGGGTATCCTCGACGAGGGCGTATATACGCTGATGAAAACGACGGGCTATCCCGGTATGAAGGTGTTCGAGTTCGCTTTTAACGGCGATAAGGAAAACGAATATTTGCCCACGAATTTCGTAGGCGGGAACAGCGTTGCGTACACAGGCACGCACGATAACGAAACCTTGCGTTCGTTTTTGGAGAATATGGACGAGAGCGCAAGAAAGGCGTTTGAAAAGGATTTTGAAGAACAATGCCTTGCGTTGGATGTGCCTTACCTTACGGAAACGGTGCAGGACGAGTGCCGCAGTATTATCGAATTGCTGTTTGCCTCCAAAGCGGACAG
Organism: Clostridia bacterium; assembly: GCA_017462505.1. The sequence goes on along the minus strand of JAFTQY010000067.1, from coordinate 13,441 downwards.
GGTGATCGTGCCGATGCACGACGTTTTGTGTTTTGGCGAAGAGGCGCGGCTGAACGCGCCGTCCACGGTCAGCAATCAAAACTGGACGTTCCGATTTACCATGGAAGATTTCGGGCGCAGAAAGGCGGCGTGGTTAAAGGGCTTGGCGGAAAACTACGGTCGGTAAAAAACAAATACTATACTAAAAGCAAAGAAAATCTCTTTCGTAAAAAACGGGAGGGATTTTTTGTTTTGCAAGGGGTATAAAAAGCGGGGGGAAAAGAAACACTAAGAGAAAAGCCCTGCAAAGGGGAAGGGAGAAAAAAGCATGAGAAACATGAAGAAGATCGCCTGCGGCGCGCTGGTCATGGTATCGGCGTTTGGGCTGGTGGGCTGTAAAGGTAAGGATTCGGGCGGGACGGTGATCACCGTTTGGGTATCGGAGGCGGATAAGCCGTTCGCTACGCAGGTTGCGCAGGATTTCAAGGCGTTACACCCCGATAAGGATTACCGTATCGTCATTGATATTCAGGGTGAAAATGATATCGCAACGCGGATATTGAACGACGTGGAAAATGCGGCGGACGTATTTTCCTGCCCGAACGACCAGTTGCCTAAGCTGATCAACGGCGACGCGCTCGCCCGTATCGCAGGGGAACGCTTGGAACGGGTAAGAGGGGCAAATTCCGAGGATTCGATGGATTCCGCGACGGTGACGGTGAACGGGCAAGAGGGGGTATACGGTATACCGTATACGGACAACACTTTCTTTTTGTATTATAACAAAGCGGTGTTGACGGAAACGGACGTACAGAGCTGGGACGGGATTTTAAGCAAGTGCAGCGCAAGCAAGCAATTTGCATTCCCTATGACGGACGGTTGGTATTCGTCTTCCTTTTATTTCGGCAAGGGGCTTGGCTACGACGTGACGTACAACGCGAACTTGGCGGAAACGGCGATCGAGTGCGATTTTAACAACGAAACGGGCGTGGCGGTCACCGAGGCGATGTGGAACTACGTCAAAGACAGCCGCGTGAAAGCGGACGCAAACGATTCCAAGATCACGGCGGGCTTTAGCGACGGCTCGATCGTGGCGGCGGTTTCGGGGATCTGGAACAAGACGACGATCGAACGGTATTTGGGGGATAACTTTGCGGCGGCGAAATTGCCGACGTATACTTTAAATAAAGGGCTTGCGGGGGAAGAGCAGGTACAGCTCGTTTCCTTTGCGGGGTATAAGCTGATGGGCGTGAACAATTATTCGGCAAACAAGACGGCGGCGATGGATTTTGCGGAATTCTACACCAACCGTGAAAACCAGATCAAGCATTTTGAAATGCGTGGCTTTGTGCCGACGGACACACAGGCGCGTCAAGACGAGCGGGTACAGGCGGACATTTGCGCAAAGGCGATCACGCAGCAGTTACAGCACAGTAAAACGCAGAAAAACGTGCCCTCTACGCTGTGGGTGCCCATGGAGGGCTTGGGCGTAGCGATGGTGACGGGCGCGCAGGGCGGCGGTTTTAATTTGACGGCGCAGCTCAATGCGTGCGTTGCGGCGATCAAATCCACAACGACGAAAGGACAGACGGGGCAAAATACGCAGACGAATTAAAATCCGTCGGATAATTAGGGGGGAAAGGTGGAAGAACGGACGATAAAAAATCGAAAAAAGCCGACGGTATTGCCGAAAACCGTGTATGCGTTTAAGGACGGATCGGCATATACGCGGCTTTCCTTCCCGTTTATGGGCTTTGGGCAAATCGCGCGCGGACAAATCGTAAAAGGCGTTATTTATATGCTGATAGAGCTGGCGTTCGTGTTATATATGCTCTTTTTCGGCGGGCGGTATATCGGGCATTTATTTTCGGGAAATCTCGGCACGAAGCTCTCGGGCGAGCATTGGAACGAGGAATTGCAGATCTTTGAAAGGATAAAGGGCGACAACAGCTTTTTGATACTTTTGTACGGCGTGGTGAGCATCATTGTCGCGTTGGTGTTTTTGTGGATATGGACGATGAACGTCAGGGGTAGCTATGAAAACGACCTGCGCCGCCGCAGAGGGGAGAACGTAGCAAGATTTCAAGAGGATATACGGGCGTTGTTGAACGAGCATTTTTACGCGCCCTTGCTCATTTTGCCCTTTATCGGTTTGCTGATATTTACGGTGATGCCGCTCGTATTTATGGTGCTGATCGCATTCACCAACTATAACTATGCGCACATGCCGCCGGGAAAACTGTTCGATTGGGTGGGCTTTGCTAACTTTAAAACGCTGTTTTCCCTTTCGGGGGGTACGAGTGGGTTTGCTTTCGTATTTTTACGGGTGCTGGTATGGACGTTTATTTGGGCGTTTTTCGCGACGTTTACCAACTATTTCTTGGGGCTAGCGATCGCCATGATCATCAACAAAAAGGGGATCAAGTTAAAGCTCCTTTGGCGGACGATGTTCGTGATCGCGATCGCCATTCCGCAGTTCGTTACGCTGCTGTTGATGCAAAAGATACTCGACAGCGACGGGATTTTAAACAAGATTTTGGGGACGAATATTTTATGGTTGACCGACGCGCGGCATTTGGCTTTACTGCCAAGAGTGATAATCATTCTCGTCAATATTTGGATCGGCGTGCCGTATACCTTGCTCATGTGTTCGGGGATACTCTTAAATATTCCCACCGATTTTTACGAGGCGGCGCGTATCGACGGGGCGAACGCGGTGAAGATTTTCTTCCATATCACCTTGCCGTATATGCTCCATATCACAACGCCGTATTTGATTACGCAGTTCGTGGGAAATATCAACAACTTTAACGTGATATGGCTATTGACGGGCGGCGGGCCTGTGGACAACGTGCACTACGGCGGCGGCACGCAGGCGCAATCGACCGATTTGCTCGTAACTTGGCTGTACCGTCTTACGACCGACCGCAACCCGAAATACAACGTAGCGTCTGTGATCGGTATCGTGATCTTTATCATCAGCGCAGTATTGTCGCTGATCACTTTCAACCGTACGTCGGCGGCGAAAAACGAGGGGGCTTTTCAATGATAAAAAGCAAAAAAATCTCTTTGGCAAAATGGCGAAGAAGAACGGCAAACGCTTTTGTGTACGCTTTGCTAGCTACGCTTGGCGTGCTGTGGGTGTTGCCCATTTGTTATCTGGTGTATACGGCGTTCCGTATCACGCCGTCAACGGGGATTATCAATACTCTCGTGCCCGATAATTTGCGGCTGGGCTTTGGAAACTTTTCCCGCCTTTTCAAGAATACCATGTTCCCGACGTGGCTGGGCAATACCATGATCGTTTCCGTGTCGTCCTGCGCCTTAACGACCGTCTTTATTTTGATGGTCAGCTACGCGTTGTCCCGCCTGCGTTTTAAGCTCCGAAAGCCGATTATGAACGTATTGCTGGTGCTTGGTATGTTCCCCGGGTTTATGAGTATGATCGCCGTGTATTTTATTCTAAAAGCCATGAATTTGACAAACTCGCTCGTAGCGCTTATCATGGTATATTCGGGTAGCGCGGCGTTGTCGTACTATATCTGCAAGGGCTTTTTCGATACCATACCAAAAGCCATGGAAGAGGCGGCGATCTTGGACGGAGCAAGCCAACCTATGATCTTTGCAAAAATCGTTTTGCCGCTGGCAAAGCCGATTATCGTCTATACGGTGCTGACTTCGTTTATTTCGCCGTGGTGCGATTTTATCTTTGTCAATACGATTATCAGCGATCGGGAAAAATACACCGTCGCGCTGGGTTTGTACAAGATGATCAACGCGGAGAAAAATAGCTTTAACGACAATTTCACCGTCTTTTGCGCGGGTGCGTTCGTGGTCGGCGGGATTATCGTTACGCTGTTTATGAGTATGCAACGCTATTACGTCGAGGGCGTGACCAGCGGTGCGGTAAAAGGGTAAAATTGACGCGCCCCAAGGCGGCTTGCCTCAGGGCGCGTTTTGGTTATTCCGTTTTCAGATTGCCGTGGAATTTAGAGGGAGAAACCCCGAAAGTTTTCTTAAAAAGCTTACTAAAATAATACACGTCGGGGATACCGACCATATCGGCGATCTCGGCGACCGTGAAACCGCCGTAACCGAGAAATTTAACGGCGGTTTGCAATCGCAATTCGATAATATATTGCGTGGGCGTTACGCCGAAACGCCGTTTAAACAAAGTTCGGAAATATTTTTCACTAATACCGCAAAGCTGTGCAAGCTTTGCGGTTTTGATATTCTCGCTTGCAAGGTGCTCGGAAATATACTCGACAGCGAGTTCGATATTTTCAATCGGACGGTCGGTAAGCGCGTGAGGGCGTTCCGTTTTGCAAACAATGGAAAAGATTTCGTATAGAATGGAAAAAAGCGAGATAATAATTGCTTTCGTTTTGCAAATTTTTAATTTGTAGTAGCCGCAAAAAAAGATTATACACAACAGGGTTGGCGCGCGTATCCCAAACGCTGGTGGGAAGCTGGGTATCCGCGCAAAAGGATACGCAAATCGGACGACCCTTTTCGCGGCATTTGACCGTATAACTGTCCTTTTGATTGACAAAAAATAGACAGTCGGGCGCAACTGAATACGTTTTGCCGTTTACGCTATGGTCGTACGTGCCTGAAATTTGATAGGCAAGGAAGTGTGTTTGTCGCGGACCGACGTTTTCCCAAGCCGTGCGTGCCGTTTGATAAGGATAGACGGCGGATATTTTCGTTATCAACATGAGTATAGTTCCACCGTCAATACGATTTGATGGAAGAACGTGAGCTGGAATACGAAGGCTTTGAAAATATTGAAGATTTTGAAATCTTATATTCCGTGTATATGGGGTATTTAAAGAAATTGCTTATGCGCAAGGCGTTACCGATGAGCCGCGGCGCGCGTGAGTGGCATAACGTCAATCCGTTGTGCGCGCTGTCTGCGTTGATGCAGCCTTGTATTCCCAAGCGCACCGATATTACGAACGGCGCAGGGAAATACAACCAAGAATGTATTTATTTTTCCTACTTAGGCGATTTTTTTGATTCGCTGTTGGTGATCAAAACGTTGTGTTTAGAGAAAAAAGTGTGCACGATGGCGGAGCTTTTCGATCGGTGCCGTGAAAACTGGACCAACGAAACGTTGCGCCAAATGGCGATAAATGCTCCTTCGTACGGCGACGGATCGGAAGAATCTTCCCGTTTGGCGGGCAGACTTTTGAACGATTTATACGAGATTTCGCGCGGGCTGCCTACGTCGTGGGGCGGGGAATTCTGCATTGGATCTAACCAGTATACCGAAGTGATTTTCACGGGGAGGGAAACGAAAGCTACGCCTAACGGCAGAAAGGACGGGGATTATTTGAGTATGGGGCTTTCGCCGTCCCGATTCCAAAAACCCGTTTCCGTGACGGAGATTTTGGACAGCTTGCGGTATATAGATCTGAAAACATACGCAGGCAACACTTCGTTGACGGTGACGTTGCCCGCGGGAAAAATGGACAGAGAAACGTTGACGGAGTTCTTCTATGCGACGGCGGAGTGCGGCGTGCAGGCGATACAGCCCAATTGCGTGAGCCGTGAAACGTTACTTGCGGCGCAAAAAGACCCCGAAAATTACGGACATATCATCGTCAGAGTTTGCGGATTTTCCGCACCGTTCGTCTTGCTGTCCGAAGAATATCAAAACGAGTTTATCACTAGATTATCTGCGGAGCAGTCGTCATGGGCTTAAAGATTTGCAATATCCAAAATTTTTCTTTGCACGACGGACCGCGAATGCGTACGTCGATATTTCTCGCGGGATGTCCGCTCAGGTGTACGTGGTGTCATAACCCCGAAACGCATACATTTTTGCCTGTGCTTATTTATGATAAGGCAAAGTGTATCGGGTGCGGGCTTTGCGCGGCTTGTTCAAATGGTGCGCATACCTTTGCGGAAGGGCATACGATAGACAGAGCGAAATGCAATCATTGCGGCTTGTGCGTGGAAAAATGTCCGACGGGGGCTTTGAGCTTGTCCGTACGGGATTTGCAAAAAGAAGAATTTTTAAGCGTTGTACGGCGGCAAGAACGCCTGTTTAAAGGACGGGACGGTATCACCTTTACGGGCGGCGAACCGCTGATGCAGGGGGAGAAAATACTCGAATATTTGGACGGTTTGCAGGTACATACGGCATTGGAAACCTGCGGGTATGCGGATGGAGATTTGTTTTCCCGCGTGATCGCGCGTATGGATTACGTTATGTTTGACGTGAAACTTGCGGACGAAAACGAACATATCAAGTATACGGGCGTATCGAATAAGCCGATTTTAAAGAACTTGGAGATTCTGCGCGAAAGCGGAAAACCCTATCTTTTGCGCACGCCCTTGATCGCGGGGGTGACGGACACAAAGGAAAATCTTTCGGCGATAAAAGAGATCGTAAAGGACAGTCCGTGGGAAACGCTTACTTATAACGAGCTAACGCCCGCAAAGTACGAACGTATAGGGAAAACTTTTCAAATTACAAAATTAAACGGATAAAGCGGCGGATTGCGCTCCGCCGCTTTTCATGTGAGGAATTATTTATTTTTAATCACCAGCCGTTCGATAAAGGCGACGACGGCATACATTGCCGCGGCAAGCACGCACAAGATCACGACGGCGCTCATGACGAGATCGAGCTTAAACACTTGCCCGCCGTACACGATCAGATACCCGATGCCCGCTTTGGAAACGATATATTCGCCCATGATCGAGCCGATCCACGCCATGCCGACGTTGATTTTCAGCATGGAAATAAAATTCGGCAAAGAGGACGGAATAACCAGCTTGGTAAGTATCTGCAACTTGCTTGCGCCCATGGATTGCAATAACAACAGCTTGTTTTTATCCGTTGCCATAAATCCGTTTAACATGTTTAAAATCGCGACGATCAAGCCGATCAAAATCGTCATGAACACGATCGCCTCGTTGCCCGTGCCAAACCAAATGATGATCAAAGGTCCAAGCGCGATCTTGGGCAGAGCGTTCAGCACGACGAAATACGGTTCGCTGATACGTCGAACAATATCGCTCCACCAAAGTATCAGCGCGATAGAATATCCCAAGACGACGGCGATGGCAAAGCCTGCCAACGTTTCCCAAAGGGTCGTGCCGACGTGGTGGAAGAGCGAGCCGTTTTTGTACAGTTCGATGATCGTTTTATAAATACGGGACGGCGAGCTGGTAATAAAGGGATTGACCCACGCGTTTTGCGCGGACAATTCCCAAATGGTGAGAAAGAGAAATAAAATGGCAATTCTGGCTACGTTGACCCCGACGCTTTTTGTGCGTTCGCGGCGAAGATAGCGAAGATGTTCTTTGGATACGGTTTGGTTTTTCATTGGTTCAGCTCCTTCCAAAGCAATTCAAACCAGCGGGAAAATTCGTTGTTTTCACGCCGTTTCAAAGGCTCTGTTTCGGGAAAATTCAAGACGTGCTCGGACACGATTTTTGCGGGTCGTTTGGACAGGACGAAAATTTTATCCGCCACCGAGATCGCTTCGCTGATATCGTGCGTGATGAGTAGAGCGGTCTTTTTTTCGCTCCGTATAATTTTATACACGTCGTCGCAGACGGAAAGTCTGGTTTGGTAATCGAGCGCGGAAAACGGCTCGTCAAGCAGTAACACGTCGGGATCGACGGCAAGGGTGCGAATAAGCGCGGCGCGTTGGCGCATGCCCCCCGAAAGAGAGGACGGGTAGTTTTTTAAAAACTGTTGCAAGCCGTACTTTTCGGCAAGGGCAACGGCGCGCTTGCGGTTTTCCGCGGTGTTGGCGCGTTTGATTTCCAAGGGCAGAAAGATATTCTTTTCGATCGTCCGCCAGGGGAAAAGTTCGTCCTTTTGCAGCATATATCCAAAGGAATAGCCGTCGGATATCACTTTACCGTAGGTGGGCTTTAAAAGTCCCGCCGCCAAGGATAAAAGGGTGGTTTTTCCGCAACCCGACGGCCCGATAATGGCGACGAACTCGCCCTCGTTTACCGAAAAGTTCACGTTTTCCAACGCGACCGTTTCGCCCTGTTTGCTGTGATAGTGCATCGAAACGTTATCAAAACGTAAAACTTCTTTCATTTGCGTACTTCCTTTGGTAAAAATTTATTTTGCGTACACTTCGTTATACACCTTCGTTGCGTACGTGTTGACGACCATTTCGTCAAGCTCGGCACGGCGGGTAAGCTCGCCTGCGTTTTCGATAATATCCTGTAAGCGGTCAAAGCTGTCTGTCGTCATGGAAAGCTCGGTGCGCCAAGCGTCGATATTTTTATACCGTTCTACGGACGCGGCAAGGGACGTTTCGGAAACTCCCTCGAAATATTTCGTAAGATAGGGAGCAACGGTCGTGGACGGCGTTTCATTCACGTATTTCACCGCTTTCGTGACCGCGCGCAGAAAGCCTTCAACCTGTTCTTCGTTGCCCTTTATCCACGAATCCTTCGCCATAAAGCAGGTGTAGGGGACTTCACCCGAAGCCTCGCCCACCGACGCTACGACGTAGCCCTTGCCCGCCGCCTCGTATTCGTACGCGACAGGGTCGAACATGGTACAATAATCGGCTGTGCCCGCCTCAAACGCGCTGGTCATCAGGTTAAACGCCACGTCGTAATTCAAGCGCAGGTCTACGCCGTCCGTCATGCCGTTTTGGTTCAATACGTATTCAAAGGTCATGGCAGGCACGCCGCCCTTGCGACCCGCAAGGATCTCTTTGCCTTTTAAATCCGTCCATTGAAAATCGGGTTGCGGGGTGCGTGAAACCAAGAAAGAGCCGTCGCGCTTGGTGAGCTGCCCGAAAACCTTGGGGGTGTCGGTCGAGCCGCCGACAAGTACGTACAACGCCGCTTCGGGACCGCAGAAACCGATATCGGAATCCCCCGAAAGGACGGACGCCATCACGGCGTCTGCGCCGCCGCCGTTGGTGAGTTCAATTTTTAAGCCCTCTTCTTCAAAATAGCCCAAGGATTCGGCGAGATACATAGGCGCGTAAAAGACGGAGTGGGTCACTTCGCAGATTTGCAAAGTGTTTTTATCTCCGTCCTTTTTACAGGAAGGAAAGGCGACAAGAGTGGTGCAAGCGGCTAAAACCGCGCAAATCGTTTTGGTTGCTTTGTTCATGATTAGATTCTCCGCATAAAAAATTTTTGGAATAATATATTATATGAACGGCAATTTCTGTTTGACAATTGAAAAGGAAAGTATTATAATGGGAAAGCTACTCTAAAATAGCACCTTGCCGCCCTTTTGAAAAATCGGGTGGAAAAACGTTCGACAAAATAAGAAAACCAAAGTGGGGTTTTTATCGATATGGATATGCAAAAGACGTACAATCCGAAAGAGTTTGAGGACAGAATTTACGCCGACTGGGAACAGTCGGGTTATTTCCGCGCGGAAGTGGACGCGGAAAAAGTTCCGTTTACGATCATGATGCCGCCCCCCAACATCACGGGGCAGTTGCACATGGGGCACGCGATGGACGCGACCATGCAGGATACCTTGATCCGTTTCAAGAGAATGCAGGGGTATTCCGCGCTGTGGTTGCCCGGTTGCGACCATGCGTCGATCGCTACGGAAGTAAAAATCGTTGAAAAAATGAAAGCGGAGGGCGTCACGAAAGCGGATATCGGCAGAGACGGCTTTTTGGTGCGCGCTTGGGAATGGAAAGAACAGTACGGCAACCGTATCATGATGCAACAACGCAAAATGGGTACGTCGTGCGACTGGTCCCGTCAGGCGTTTACCATGGACGAAAAGTGCTCGCGTGCGGTACGCGAAGTGTTCGTAAACCTTTATAACAAAGGCTTGATTTATCAGGGGGACAGAATTATCAACTGGTGTCCTTGCTGTAAAACGGCGCTTTCGGACGCGGAGGTAGAATACGCGGAAGAGGGCGGGCATTTCTGGCATTTGCGCTATCCTGCCTCGGACGGCAGCGCGGACGTTGTTGTGGCGACGACCCGTCCCGAAACGATGCTCGGCGATACGGCGGTGGCGGTGCACCCCGACGACGAACGGTATAAAGCGCTTGTCGGTAAAACCTTGAAATTGCCCTTGACGGATAGGGAAATCCCCGTGGTTGCGGACGAATACGTTGACCCTGCGTTCGGTACGGGTTGCGTGAAGATCACGCCCGCGCACGACCCTAACGACTTTGAGGTCGGCAAACGTCATAATTTGCCCGTGATCCGCGTGATGAACGACGACGGCTCGATGAACGAGCTGGCAGGCGTTTATAACGGCTTAGACAGATACGTAGCAAGAAAACAGATCGTTGCCGATTTGGAAAAGAGCGGCAATCTTGTAAAAATCGAAAACCATACCCATAACGTAGGGCATTGCTACCGTTGTCATTCGACGGTTGAACCGATCGTTTCCAAACAATGGTTCGTGAAGATGGAACCCCTTGCACAACCCGCTATTCAGGCGGTTATGAAGAATAAGACCAAGTTCGTGCCCGAACGTTTCTCGAAGATTTATTATAACTGGATGGAAAACGTGCGCGACTGGTGTATTTCCCGTCAGCTTTGGTGGGGTCACCGTATTCCCGTATGGTACTGTAAGGATTGCGGCAAGGTCATCTGCGAAAAGGAAGACCCGACCGTTTGTCCCGTTTGCGGCGGCACGCATTTACGCCAAGACGAAGACGTGCTCGATACGTGGTTCTCGTCCGCGCTTTGGCCCTTCTCTACGCTCGGATATCCCGACGAAACGGAAGATTATAAATATTTCTATCCCACCGACATACTCGTTACGGGGTATGACATTATCTTCTTCTGGGTTGCCAGAATGATTTTCTCGGGTATCGAACACACGGGCAAAGTGCCTTTCCACGACGTTTTGATCCACGGTATCGTACGCGACGAACAGGGCAGAAAGATGAGTAAATCGCTCGGCAACGGTATCGACCCGCTCGAAGTTATCGAAAAATACGGCGCGGACTCTCTGCGCTTGTCCTTGCTCCGCGGTGTTGCGCCCGGCAACGACACCCGCTATTCGGATACGAAAGTAGAGGCTTGCCGTAACTTTATCAACAAGCTTTGGAACGCGGCGCGTTTTGTTTTGATGAACGTAGACGGAAAGAAGATCCCCGCGATCACCGACGTAAAACTTGCGCCTGCGGATAAATGGATCATCTCGAAATTGCAAAATTGTATTCGCGAAGTGACGACCAACCTCAACAAATACGAGCTGGGCGTTGCGGCGGATATCGTTTGCGATTTTGTCTGGGACGATTTCTGCGACTGGTATATCGAATTGTCCAAGCCCGCCCTTTACGGCGAAGACGAAAACAGAAAGACGGACGCGCTTGCGGTGCTTTGTTTCGTGCTCGAAAACGCCTTGAAATTATTGCATCCGTTTATTCCGTTCGTTACCGAAGAAATCTATGCAAACTTGCCCGCGACTAAGGGCAGTATCATGGTGTCCGATTTCCCTAGATATAATTCCAAAATGGCGTACAAGAAAGAGGCGAAAGCGTTCGAGGGCGTTATGGGCATTATCAAGGCTGTCCGCGCTATGAAAAAGGATGCGGATTGCCCTCCGTCCAAGAAAGTGGAGCTCAACGTTGTGACCGAAAGCAAGCGTTTGATACAGGTGAACAAAGACTGTATCATGAAACTTTCGGGCGCGAGCGCGCTGAATTTTGTGGAAAGCGCGGCGGACGTGGACGGCAAGACGGTTTCGTCTGTGACGGAGATCGCGCAGATCTACGTGCCCCTTGGCGAGCTGGTGGATATCGAAAAGGAAAAGGCGCGCCTTTCAGCGGAAATCGAACGTATCGACGGCGAAATTGCGCGTGCAGAGGGTAAGCTTAAAAACGAAAGCTTTGTTTCCAAAGCCCCTGCAAAGCTCGTGGATGCGGAAAAGGAAAAGCTTGCAAAATATCAGGACATGAAGGCGAAGTGCGTTGCACAGCTCGAAAGCCTGTAAGGAATTTGGCGTTTTTGTTTTTAATAAAACGTGAAATTGTAATTGCCTTTGATTGATTTGGAGATCGTTTATGAAAGGAAAATGGTTGAAAGTATTTGCTGTATTGACGTGTTTATCATTGTCGGCAGGGATTGTTGCGTGCGGTGGCACGGATAACAAGGAACAGGGCGCGACGGGTAATTCTTCATTCGCGATAGGCGGTGGTGAAGAGGAAATTTCGTCGGAAGTTGAAAGCGAAAGCGAAAGCTCGGAAATTTCGTCGGAAGTTGAAAGCGAAAGCGAAAGCTCGGAAATTTCGTCAGAAATCGAAAGTGAAAGCTCAGAAATTTCGTCGAAAGTTGAAAGCGAAAACGAAAGCTCGGAAATTTCGTCGGAAGTTGAAAGCGAAAGCGAAAGCGTAGAGGATACTGATGAAGCGGTGGAGTTGGTATATGCGTTAAACCAAGCGGGCGACGGCTATACCGTTACGGGATATAACGGCGCACCGTCAGAATTGATAATTCCTTCGACCTATGAAAGCCTGCCTGTAACGGGTATTGGCGCGGATGCTTTTTACGATTGCGATACCTTGACGTCGGTCAGTATTCCCGATAGTGTTACGGCGATTAGCGGGCAGGCGTTCCGTAATTGTGACGTTTTGGCGCAAATTGACGTTGGTAACGGGGTGAGCACTATTGAAAGATATGCAATTTACGAGTGTCCTGCTTTGGTAAATATCGTTGTAGATGAAAACAATGCGACGTATCAATCGATAGACGGGAACTTGTATAGCAAAGACGGCACAAAATTGTTGGTGTATGCAGGGGGTAAGACGGAAACGTCGTTTGCAATTCCCGATACGGTAACGGAGATAGGTGACGACGCGTTTGCGTATTGCAGCACCTTAACGAACGTTGCACTTACCAAAAACGTAACAAAGATTGGGTATTGGGCGTTTGCGTATTGTACTGGTTTGACGGAAATCGTCATTCCTAACAGCGTCAGCACTATGCGAGATTACGTTTTTTACGGTTGCAGTAATTTAACCATTTATTGCGAAGCGGCAAGCAAGCCTTTTACTTGGGGTAAATGGAATTTTACACAATGTCCCGTGATTTGGGGCTATACAGCCGAAGAATAACTCTTGATTGATTTTGAGAATAAAAGTAAAAAAGGTGGGTAAAACCGCCTTTTTCTTATAAAAAGGTTATAATCGTTGCTTAAAAACGGAAAAAATAGGGAAAAATTCAAAAAAAGTTTGCTTAAACATTTGACAAATGCTTGTCAGCATGCTAAAATAATAGCGTTGCGGCTTTGGGCGCATTATGCCCTTTTGCGTAAAACGTAAGGGAAAAGCGCGCAAATCCCAACCGCTAAATTCGCTTTCTTTGAAATTGCGATAAGGGCAATTTCGAGGGAAATATATTCCAAATTTTTACAAGGAGGTCAAAATATGCCTACTATTAACCAGCTCATCAAAAAGGGCAGAGAACGTATCACGTACAAGTCTAAGAGTCCTATTCTTGACAACTGCCCCCAGAAGCGCGGCGTATGTTTGTCCGT
>JAFTQY010000066.1 GCA_017462505.1 Clostridia bacterium | reverse complement strand
TTCAATGTAAACTGGTTCCGTCAGGACGAAAACGGCAACTTCATGTGGCCTGGTTTCGGCGATAACATGCGCGTTCTTGACTGGATCTTGGATCGTTGCGAAGGCAAAGTTGACGCGCAGGAAACGGCGATCGGTTACCTTCCTTATGCAAAGGATATCAACATCGAAAACTGCGATATCGACGCGGAAACGCTTGATAAATTGCTCGTTGTTGACAAAGCTCGTTGGGCGGCGGAAGCAGAAGAAATCACGAACTACTACGCAGAAAACTTCGGCGACAAGATGCCCAAGGAAATCATGGATAACCTTGCAATCTTGAAAGCAAACTGCGCAAAATAATTTCGCGATAAAAGCTGAATAAAAATAAAATCCCGTTGGATATCCAGCGGGATTTTTTTCTATTCTTTGGATAAGAGTTCTTGCGCCAAACGAAAGCCCGTTTTAAAAGCGGCGCGGTAAACGATATGCTCGTACTCGCAACAGACGGCGTTGTGTTCCGCCTCGTAGACAAAGAACAGCGCTTTTTGTTTGTCGGATAACGCGCGAAGTAAATTTTCGCAGGCAGAACAGCTGTTTGTTTCGCGGTTTTGCGACAAGCTTTTTGTTTCTTCTAACTCTACGTAATACAGCGTTTTCAATATATCGTCCATTTGCCTTTGCCCCTTTGTGAGATAATTATATTATACTACCCAAAATGGGTATTGTCAACCCATTTTGGGTAGTATGTGCTAAAATATTTTTGAGGTGGTAAATTATGAAATTTTGCGAAAGATTAAAAGCAGTAAGAATAGAATGTGATTTGTTACAAAAGGACGTTTGCGAAACATTAGGAGTTTCGTTGAATTGTTATGCAAGCTACGAGCAGGGCAGAACAGAGCCTAATTTAGAGATGCTGAAAAGATTGTGTAAGTTATTTGACGTTAGCGCGGATTATTTGTTAGGCTTGACGGATTAACGTTTTTGTCATGCCGACCAAGGTTGCATGGCAACCGCGTGGAGCGTATCTCAAAAAATAGATAGTATGGATAAAAAAAGGGATACGCTCGACTGCGCAACTTTTTTGCTCCGCTCGGTATGACCGTGAGGGAAAATTGCTCCGCCCAGTATGACCGTGAGGGGAAAATTGCCCCGCCCAGTATGACCGTGAGGGGAAAATTGCTCCGCTTGGTACGACGATAACAGATGGATTCTCTACCTTGTCATACCGACCGAGCGAAAGCGAGTGGAGAGTATCTCAAAAATAAAGAACAGGTAAACATTATGATTTATAAAAATTTTAAAGATAAAAAATTATCCTTTTTGGGTATGGGTTGCATGCGTTTTCCGACGGTGGACGGAAATTTGGAAAACGTCGATATGGAAAAAACGGCGGAAATTTTCGATTATGCCATCAAAAACGGCGTAAATTATTTTGACACCGCTTGGGGATATCATAACGGGCAATCGGAAATCGTCACGGGGAAAATTCTGTCAAAATACCCCCGCGAAAGCTTTTATCTTGCCGATAAATTTCCCGGGTACGACCTTGCGAATATCGACAAAGTAGAGGAAATTTTTGAAAAACAGCTGCAAAAAACGGGTGTTGAATATTTCGATTTTTATCTTATCCACAACGTTTGCGAGAAAAATATCAACGAATATCTCGACGAAAAATACCGCATTTTCGATCATCTGGTCAAACAAAAGGCGGCGGGGCGTATCCGTCACCTCGGTTTTTCCGCGCACGCAGACATGCCCAGCTTGAAACGGTTTTTAGAAAAGTATGGGCACGCCATGGAATTTTGTCAGCTTCAAATCAACTGGGTGGACTGGTCTTTTCAGCGTGCAAAAGAAAAGGTGGAGCTGCTCCGATCGTACAATATCCCTGTGTGGGTGATGGAGCCTGTACGCGGCGGCAAGCTGGCGCGGCTTTCGCCCAAGCACGAGGCGCGGTTAAAGGCTCTTAGACCGAACGAATCGGTGGCGGCATGGTGTTTCCGTTTTTTACAGACGGCGCTTGACGCGACGGTCGTTTTGTCGGGTATGTCCGATCTGTCGCAGGTGCAGGACAATATCAAAACCTGCTCGCAGGAAAAACCGCTGACGGCGGAAGAACAGCGCGTTTTAAACGAAATCACGGCGGAAATGTTGGTGGATATGACTCCGTGTACCGCCTGTCGCTATTGCACGGAATACTGTCCGCAGGGGCTGAATATCCCCGAGCTGTTAGAGCTGTATAACGAGCATAAATTTTCAAACGGCGGGTTTATCTCGCCCATGCGTATTGGCACTATGCCCGAAGAAAAACGCCCGTCCGCGTGTCTTGCCTGTCGCGCCTGCGAAGAGGTTTGCCCGCAGAGCATCAAGATTTCGGACGTTTTGGCGGCGTATGCGGAGCTGCTCAAATGACGGCGCTTTGGCGGGAAAAATCGCTTGCCTTTTTGGATAGCGGGGATACTTGTGCGATTGTGGGCGACAACGTAATTTTGCGCTCTAAGGAGCGGGGTGTAAAGCCGCTGTTGGCTTGGCTTTCGGCAAAGGAAAACTGCGCGGGGGCGGTGGCGGCAGATAAGGTCGTGGGCAAAGCGGCGGCGTATCTGTACGTTCTTCTCGGCGTGGCGGAAGTCCACGCAAAGGTGCTCAGCGAAATGGCGGAAGAGGTGTTTTTGCGGTTTGGCATAGCGTACTCGTTTGCGGAAAAGGTAGCGGCGATACGCAACCGCGCGGGCACGGGCTTTTGCCCGATGGAACAGGCGGTTTTGGACGTGGACGACCCGAAAAGGGCATATACGGTATTAAACGAACGGATAAAATTGATGAATTAAGGGGGATAAAACATGAAAAAGGTTTTGATTTTGTCGGGGAGTCCTAGAAAGGGCGGGAACTCGGACGTTTTGTGCGACGAATTTATGCGTGGCGCGACGGACGCGGGGCACGAGGTGGAAAAGATCCGCGTGGTGGAAAAGAAGATTTCGCCGTGTACGGGGTGCTATTATTGCAAGGATCACGGCGGCAAGTGCGCCTTTAACGACGATATGGCGGATATTTTGCAAAAAATTATCGATTGCGACGTGCTGGTGCTGTCCAGCCCCGTGTATTTCTATTCGATCTGCGCGCAATTAAAGGCGGTGATCGATCGCACCGTGGCGCGTTGGACGGAAATTGCGAACAAGGATCTGTATTATATCGCAACGGCGGCGGAGGACGAGCGGGATACGTTGGATATCACGCTGTCCTGTTTCCACGGGTTTGCGATGTGCATTGACGGGTACGAAGAAAAGGGCACGCTGTACGGCAGAGGCGTGTATGAAAAAGGGGACGTTTTAAAGCGTCCCGAGCTGATGACGATCGCCTACGAAATGGGTAATTCGATCAGATAAAATTTAGCGAAAACGCACCGTCCAATAGACGGGCGCGCGGCGAAAAACGGCGATATGAACGCCCATGACCGCCGTATCGAGCAGGATCAAAGCTCCTAACGTGTAACCGATGATTTTTGCGGTTTTGCGGGGGAGCTTTTTTATCAGCCGAAAGAGGGGCGAAAAGCCCAAACGGAAGAAAAGGTAGCCACCCGTACCGTAAAGAACGGTGGTAAGCAGGCAGGTATAGCGGGTGAAACAGTAGGGATGGTTGGTGTAATCCCAAAGGATCACGCCGAACGCTTTTTCCCAGAGATTGCCGACGATCAGCTCGCCGAAAAAGGCGGCGGCGGTGATAAATAGCAGACAATACAGGTTAGACAAAATTTTTGTTTGCAGGTTGTTGCGCGTAAAGAGGGGTTTGCCGAAAAAGGTCGCGCGGTCCACGTCGCGCAAGGCGGCGTATAAAAACAGCACGATCAGCCCGTAAGGGGATAAAAAGGGCAGAAGATGAAATCGGGAATCGATTTTTCCGCTCCCGACAAGGGTGGAAATATTTTCGCCCAGCCACCCCACGAGGGATGCAAGCACCGCCAGCACGCAGATATAGGGAAATTCTTCGCGGAAAGTATCGGTTTGTCGCACGTTGTTTTGCATGGCAATTCCTTTGAAAGTTCTTTTTCAAAGAGTATTGCCGATTGTTTTGCTTTTTAACCGCGAAAAAGATAACCGCCTTGGGGTCTTGCGATCCCAAGGCGGTTACCTATATGAGAAGGGGGAAAATGATGAGCTGGTTCATGTGTTCGGTTATCCACAACCGATTTACAAGTATATTTTAGCATGCAAAACTGAAAAAGTAAAGAAAAAAAATAAAAAATTTTTTTTCGACAAAAAAGGATAGCTACTGCGCAAAAAATGATAAAAATTAACATTTTCACAATTTTTTGTTGGAAAACGGTGCTTTAAAATTGCAAATTCACAAAATTTTGCATAAAAAACAGCAGAATACGGCGGTGATTAGGTACGTTGCAACGGATATGATTATCGCTTTTGTTAAATTTTTTCTTTTTAAGCCCGCAAAATAAACCGCGCCGATATAAAAAATCGTTTCGGACGACCCGTAGATCACGCAGGCGCAACGGGAAATATAACTGTCCGCGCCGTAGATTTCCAAAATGTCGGACAAAACGGCGATCGCGCCGCTCCCTGACAGCGGTTTGATAAGTAGTAAGGACGAAAGCTCCTGCGGAACGCCCGCAAAACGAAAAAGCGGACTGAGGCGTTTTGCGAGCACGTCGCCGACACCGCTGACTTCCAGCAGTTTTGACAGCATAGTGACGGCGGCGATATAGGGAAAGATAGACAGGATAAGCGGGATCGCGCCCTTGACTCCGTCGGTGAACGAGTCGTAAACGTGTACCTTGCGAATAAACGCAACGATAAAGGACAACAAAAAAATGGTGGGAATGATAAAGGCGAAAATATGCGTCATCGCGTATACGTCCCCCCTGTTTTTGCTTTTTTTGTGCCCAAGAGGGCGGATTGCCGAGGCGTTTTCGCGGCGGATTTTTTGCGATAGACAAGCATCGTCAAAGCTACGCCGAGGACGGTGGAAAATACTGTGGCGATCAGGGTGGGCAAGATGATGTCCGTGGGGTTGGCGCTTTGCATTGCCACGCGGACGGCGACGAGGGACGAGGGCAAAATCTGCAAAGACGTGGCGTTAAGCACAAAAAACATCGCCGAGGAATATTCGGCGTTGTCCGTTTTGTCCAAAAGCTGCGCCGCTTTGATGCCGTACGGGGTCGCCGCGCCCGAAATCCCCAAAAGATTCACGGACACGTTCATACTGACGGTAGACAGAGCCTCTTCGTCGTCCGTTTTCAAAAGGCGTTTGGCGACGGGCTTTATGAGGCGGGAAACGCCGCGCGCTACGCCGCTGTCCTCCCACAGCCGCATAAGCCCCATCCACACGGCGTACGTAGCGATCAAAGACACGCAAAGGGTAGCGGCTCTGCCCGCTCCGTCCAGCATGGCAGGCAGGAAATTTTCGGGCGAAAAGAGGAGTAAGGATAGGGTACATATCGTAAATACGGCAAAAAATAAGGCATTCATAGCATAAATATATGCGTGTGAAAGCAGTAAAATGAATAGGTAATAGTGAAAAGTGAAGAGTGAATAGAGAATAGTGACAAGTGAATAGGTGAGGCAAGATCATCTTACAAAAAATACGGTCGTTGTACGGATAACCACCAACGCGAATATTCCTAAACACACGTACGAAAAGATAGTAAGGCTGGCTGCAAGATCATCTTGCAAAAAAACCTTTCGGGAGGGGGATCCCGAAAGGTTTTATCCGTACGCGCAAACAATAAAAGGAGGTTAGGACTTTTGCGCGTCCGCGATAATCTTATCTACCAGCATGGGGGGTACGTCTTCATAGCCGAGGAATTCGGATACGAACTTACCGCTACCGCGCGTCAAAGAGCGCAATTCCATGGTATACGTCTTGATTTCCGCAAGGGGCACTTCCGCCGTGATAATCGAGCGGTCGCCCTCGGTGTCCGTACCCATGATACGGCCGCGGCGTTTGTTGATGTCGCCCATAACGTCGCCGAGATAATCGGCAGGGATAGCGATCTTCAACGTGTAAATGGGTTCAAGCAGAACGGGTTTCGCGTTCTTTAAGCCCTCTTTAAAGGCGATCGACGCCGCCATCTTAAAGGACAATTCGTTGGAGTCAACGTCGTGATAGGACCCATCGTACAGCACCGCTTTCAAGCCCGTCACGGGATAGCCCGCCAAAGGACCGCTTTCCATGCTCTCGCGCAAGCCCTTTTCAACTGCGGGGAAGTAGTTCTTGGGAACTGCGCCGCCCACAACTTCTTCTTCAAAGACAAATTCTTCCTCGCTGGGCGAGAAACGGATTTTAACGTGCCCGTACTGACCGTGGCCGCCCGACTGTTTCTTATGCTTGCCCTCTGCTTCGGCTTTGCCGCGGATCGTTTCGCGATACGCGATCTTCGGTTCGGACAGCTTCATGTCCACGCCGTAGCGCGCTTTCACTTTCTTTGCAAGGAGCTCGATCTGGATATCGCCCTGACCGCCGATAACCATTTCGCCCGTTTCCGCGTTCTTTTCGATCGCGAACGTGTCATCTTCTTCTTTGAGCTTAGCAAGCCCTGCAAAAACCTTGTCTTCTTCGCCTTTCTTTTCTGCCGCTACGGACATAAAGAGCGTAGGCTTCGGGAAGTGGATAGGCGAGAATTTTACTTTCGCGTTCATATCGCAAAGGGTGTCGCCGGTGTTGGTGTTGTTCAGCTTGTTCACCGCGCCGATATCGCCCGCCGCAAGCTGATCGACCGCTTCCATTTTCTTGCCGCGCAAAACGTAGATCTGCCCGATACGTTCTTCCGTTTCGGTGTTGGGATTCCAAACGGTAGAACCGCTCTTCAAAACTCCGCGGAAACTCTTCAAATAGCTAAGCTTGCCCGAGAACGGGTCGATAACGGTCTTGAAAACCTGCGCCGCAAACGGAGCGTCCTCGTCCGTGCGGAGGGAATATACTTTGCCAGGGTCGTTCACGTCCTCGACCATGGTGTTAAGACGTTCGCGCGCCTGCGGCATATACGTAACGATTTCGTTCAAAAGGTTGATCACGCCGCGGTTGGTGAGCGCAGAGCCTGCCATGACGGGGATCGTATTGACGGACGCGATACCGATACGGATACCGCGGATCGTTTCTTCGCGGGTCAAATCGCCCGTTTCAAAGTATTTATCCAACAGAATTTCGTCGTTTTCCGCCGCCGTTTCCATAAGCGACGCTTTCATTTCTTCCACCTGCGCTTTCATGTTTTCGGGGATAGCGATTTCTTCGGGACCCGTGTCCTTGAAAAGGTAAGCGCGTTCCTGCAACGCGTTGATACAGCCCTGCATTTTGCCCCCTTCCATGATGGGGATCTGAATAGGCGCAAGCTTACCTGCGTATTTTGCGCGCAGAGCCTGTACCGTGCCGAGATAATCGGCATTTTCCTTATCCATACCGTTGATGAAAATGATGAGGGGTTTACCCAGCTTTAAGCAATAATCGACGATGGATTCCGCGCCGATAGGGATCACGCCGTTTGCGCCGATGACGAGCAGAGCGCCGCCCGCCGCGCGAAGACCCGCGCTACGTTCGCCCTCGAAATCGTAATACCCGGGCAAGTCTAAAAGGTTTACCTTTACCCCTTTCCACAGTAAATTGGAGCAGGAAGTATAGATAGACATCTTTTTCGCTTTTTCCAAATCGTCGTAATCGGAAACGGTCGTGCCGTCCGTTACCTTGCCCATACGGTCGATCACGCCGCCGTTGTAGAGCATTGCCTCTACCAACGTGGTTTTGCCTTCGCCGCTGTGTCCCACAACCGCAATGTTGCGGATATTCTCGCCATTGATACTCATAATAAAATCCCCCTTGTGTCGTTGCAATATTTTATCGGTGGTTTGGGGCGTAAAATTTCGTACGATACGGCGTTCTCTCTGTCGCCGCAAAAGCCCGATTTTCTACAAAGAACCGATAATTGCAACCATTATATTATATTTTTTCACATTTTTCAAGGGTTTTTTTGAAAAAAATTACAATTTTAGCGAAAAAATATTTTTTCGGCGGAAATCGGCGGCGAAATCCCGTTACGCCTTGACTTTTCCCGCGCGAGGGGGTATAATAAAAAGGAAAGTAAATATTGCGGGCGGTTATATGGAACGGATATACCTCGATCATGCGGCGACGACGCCGCTCGACAACGAAATAGTAAACAAAATGTTGCCCTATCTCACCGATTGTTTCGGCAACGCGGATTCCCCGCACGCGCACGGCAGAGCGGCGATGGCGGCGGTGGATAACGCCCGCGATACGCTCGCAGCGCTTTTGGGCGCAAAGCCCAGCGAAGTGTATTTGACTTCGGGGGGCACGGAGAGCGATAACTGGGCGCTCGTCGGCGGGGCGTATGCCATGAAAGAGCAGGGGCGCGATCACGTGATCGTGTCCGCGATCGAACACCATGCGGTGAAAGCGGCGGCGGAAAAGCTGGAAAAGGAAGGCTTTGCGGTCAGCTATTTACCCGTAAACGGGCGGGGACGTGTCGAAACGAACGCCTTAAAGGAGCTGATTTCTGAGCGCACGAGTATCGTTGCCGTGATGGCGGTGAACAACGAAACGGGGGCGGTGCAACCGATTGAGGAGCTGGCGAAAATCGCGCACGGGGCGGGGGCTTTGTTCTTTACGGACGGGGTGCAAGCCGCGCCGCACATGCCCTTGGACGTGAAAAAGCTGGGCGTGGACATGCTTTCGATCTCGTCGCATAAATTTTACGGGCCGAAAGGCTGCGGCGCGCTGTATATCAAGAGCGGGATAAGAGTGAAACCTTTGATTGTCGGAGGCGAGCAGGAACGGGGCTTGCGCGGCGGCACGACCAACGTGGCGGCGGCGGTCGGTATGGCGGCGGCGTATCAAAAAACGGCGGCAGACATGTCGCAAGCAAACGAAAAAATGAAAAAATTGCGGGCGGCGTTTTTGGACGGTTTGTCAGGGCTTAGCGGCTTGCATATCTACGGCGGCGACGGGGATATCCCTGCGGTGTTGTCCTTGCGTATCGAGGGCGTGACGGGCGTGGATTTGGTGTATAAGCTCGATCTTTGCGGCGTGAGTATTTCGGCAGGCGCGGCGTGCGCCAGCGCGTCGGTAAAGCCCAGCCACGTGATGATGGCAATGGGGCTTAGCGAAAACGAGGCGCGTGAGTGCGTACGCGTGAGCTTTGGCAAGGGCAATACGTTGGAAGAGGCGGAAAGGGCGGCAGCACTTGTGAAAGAGATCGCCGAAACTTTGCAAAAAAGTTAAAAATGGCAAGAAAAAAACGGTCAACCCCCTTTACTAATGAAAAAAAATATGCTATAATGGTATAGCAAAAAAATAAAAAGCAAAAAATCGGAGGTAACAAATTATGGCACATTATATTACGGACGAATGCGTTGCTTGCGGCGCATGCGCAGATACCTGCCCCGTTGGCGCAATCGTTTTGGACGAAGCAAAAGGGATCTACGTGATCAATGACGAATGCGTAGATTGCGGCGCGTGTGAAGACGGCTGCCCTGTTGGCGCAATCAAAGCAGAATAATTATCAGACAATTCCAAAAGGGAAAGGACGGTGCGAAAACGCGCCGTTTTTTCTGTTTATAAAGAAAAATCACGCGATAGTCGCGTGGTTTTGTAAAGGGTATGGGCAGAAATGTCATTACGAGGAGCGATAGTGACGAAGTAATCTCGTAAAATAAAGCCGAGATTGCCACACTCGTAAACTCGTTCGCAATGACGGAAACGACAACAACAAAATTAAAAGAGCCGACGGCGTAAAAACCGTCGACTGTTTTGCTATACCTTGCAAACAGGTCGTCTATGCGCCCAAACCAATGTGAATATTCCTAAATACACGGTTGGCAAGGTTGTAAGACTGCCTGCAAGCTCAGCTTGCTTGCCCCTTTGCGCGGGGAGTACGCAAAGGGGCGGTATAAAAACGCAATTCTCGGGATTAAGTGTTGTCGGCGATCACCGTAACGTCCACTACGGCGTCCACCGTGACGTCCACCACAGTATCCACCGTAGTATCCGCTGCGGCGTCTACCGTCGTATCGATTACGGTATCCACCGTGCAAGCCTTTTTACCGTTGCGAGGAAACAGACGGGTGAGGAAACGGCGTACGGCGTTTTTGACCGCCGTCAGTTTCTTGGTCACCGCGAGAGCAATTTTGGCGTACAACGCAAACAGCAGTACGTCAACCCTAAACACGCGCAATACTTTACGAAGTTTTTCTTTCATATTCCCATTTCTCCTCGTTTTGATGTTTTTCAGAAACGCGAAAAGGGTATTGCGGCGAAGGTCGGAACGCTACTCGCTCCGTCCGATGCAAGGGGCAGTATAACATACTTTTTTTCCTTGTCAAGGGGGTACTGCCATGTTTTTTCGCAATTTCGTGAATTTTTTAAAAAATTTTTTTGCCGTAGGCAAAACGAAACCTCGGTTAAGCGGTGGCGAGGGCTTGACAACCAAAAAAATTTGTAGTACAATAGAAAAAGAGAACATTTATTCGCATTTTTTACGGAGCGGAGCATGAGGATTTTGGGTATCGACCCCGGGCTTGCGACCTTGGGGTACGGCGTAATTGAAAAGGATAGCCGCGGCGTGGTGCATGCGGTCGATTACGGCGTGGTGCTTACCCCCAAAAGCGAGCCGTTGCCCGCCCGCTTGAAGAGGCTGGAAGAGGGCTTACGGGCGGTAATTGAAAAATTTCAGCCTGACGAGATCGCGATGGAAGAGCTGTTCTTTTCCAAAAACATCACGACGGGTATCGCGGTGGCGCACGCGCGCGGTGTGGCGCTGTTGACCTGTGTGAAATTCTGCGAAAAACTGTACGAGTATACCCCCATGCAGATCAAGCAGGGTTTGACGGGGTACGGCAAAGCGGACAAAGCGCAAATTCAGTCGGTGGTGACTTCGCTCTTACGTCTTAAAGAAGTGCCCAAGCCCGACGACGCGGCGGACGCGCTTGCCATCGCGCTGTGCCATGCGCAGACGGCGAGATTTGGCGAGCTGTTTGCCGTAGGCAACATGACGCGCACCAAGGGGAACAACACGGCGCTCCCCACGAACGCCTATCAGGAATTGATGGCGGCGGGGGCGCGGGCGAGCAAGCGGCAAAAATCGAGCGGCGGTTTTTCGTCGGCAAGTACGGCGGCGGCTTTGCAAAACGCAACGGGTTTATCGGACGTGACGGGGGTCGGCAGAGCCTCTTTTGCGGCTGTGCCGAAAGCAACGAACAAAGCGAAAACAACGAAAAAATCGGACAAACACGACGAATAAAGGAAGAGTAGAAGATGATAGCGTATTTGCGTGGAAAGGTATTAGAAACGACCGCTGAAACGGCGATTTTGGACGTGAACGGGGTGGGGTACGAGCTGTATTGTACCCGCGGCGCGTTT
>JAFTQY010000065.1 GCA_017462505.1 Clostridia bacterium | reverse complement strand
GATAATTTGGTCAATATGTTGGATGGTTACGTAGGCGACGGTGGTCATCACCTTAACGTAAACGTATTCGATAGAGAAACTCTTTTGGATGCGCAGGCGCACCCTGAAAAGTATCCTCAGCTCACCATCCGTGTTTCCGGTTACGCTGTAAACTTCATTAAGCTTACGAAAGAACAGCAGGATGACGTTATTTCCAGAACGATCCACGAATCCATGTAATTTTTCGTGTGACGAAAAACAGAGATAACAAACGATGAAACGAACTGCCGTCGAGTATTTTCCCGACGGCAGTTTTTTCAAAAAATGGGTAAGAATATGAAAAATTTTTATAAAAAACTAGTTGCGCTTTTCCTTTCCTTAGGGTTATGCTTAGGAATTTCGGGCTGTGCGATGCTGGACGAATTGCTCGGAAAGGATTCTTCTTCCGTTGAACACGAAAGCTCGTCAGCGCTTTCTTCGGAAAACGAAAGCTCCTTGGAAAGTGATATTTCGTCCGAAACAAGCGAAAGCTTGTCCGAGGAAAATAGCTCGTCCGAGAGCGGCTCTGTGGAAGATATCGTAACGGCGGAGCTGAGTATTCACTTTTTAGAGCCTGGAAATAAATACACGGGGGATTGCACGCTGATCAAGGTGGGCGATACCGAAGTGCTGATCGACGCGGGCTCGCGGCAAAGCTCGGCTACGACGATTAAAAATTACGTCAATCAATACTGTACGGACGGCGTTTTGGAATACGTAATTGCAACGCATGCCGATCAAGATCATATTGCGGGTATGGTCGGCACTAGCACGGCTTCGGGCTATAACGGCATCTTGTATTCCTATGAGGTAGACACGTTGATTCAATTCCCTTTGACGGGAAAATCCGCGGTTACGGATAAGGGCAACGCCACGCTGTACGGAAAATATTTAGACGCTGTCGAATACGCCAAAGGCGAGGGGACGTCGGTCTATACCGCGCTGGAATGTTGGAACGAAGAAAACGGCGCACAGCGGTCCTATCAGCTTGGCGAAGGAATCACAATGAATATTCTGTATCAGCGTTTCTATGAGGAAACGACGAGCGACGAAAACGATTATTCGGTGTGTATGCTGCTTTCGCAGGGTGCGAAAAACTATCTGTTTACGGGGGATTTGGAACACGACGGCGAACAGTCGCTGATCGAAAACAACGACTTGCCGAAATGCGACCTGTTCAAGGGCGGTCACCACGGCAGTCCGACGTCCAACACGCCCGAGCTTTTTGCGGTAATCGAACCGAAAATCGTATGCGTGTGCTGTTGTTGCGGCAGCGACGAATACACGGATAACGTGGCGAACATGTTCCCGTCGCAGGCGTTTGTGGACAACGTCGCGCCCTATACGGACAAAGTATACGTAACAACGATCGTGTCGGATAACGACAAGGGTTACGAATCGATGAACGGCAATATTGTGGTGACCTCGGACGGTAAAACGGTGTCGGTCAATTGCTCTAACAACAATACCGTATTTAAGGATACGGAATGGTTTAAAAACAACCGCACCATGCCCGACGCGTGGAAAGAAACCGCATAAAAAATACAAAATGGGCATACCATGTCCGCGATGAATGAAAATACGGAGAAAATTATGCAATTTTCCAGAACGACGCTCTTGCTTGGGCAAGAGGGAGTTAAAAAACTGAAAAAGGCACGTGTAGCTGTGTTTGGAATCGGCGGCGTGGGCGGCTACGTCGTGGAGGCGCTCGCCCGTAGCGGCGTGGGCGCGCTCGATCTGATTGACAACGACAAGGTCAGCTTGTCGAATATCAATCGGCAAATTATTGCGCTCCATTCCACGCTCGGTCGGCAGAAAACGGAGGTCGCGGCAGAGCGCGCCAAGGATATCAATCCCGATATTACGGTGCGCACGCACAACGTGTTTTACCTGCCCGAAACGGCGGCACAGTTCGACTTTTCGCAGTACGATTATATTGTGGACGCGATCGACACGGTCAGCGGAAAAATCGCGATTATCGAGCAGGCAAAGGCGGCAAACGTGCCCGTAATTTCGGCGATGGGTGCGGGGAATAAACTCGACCCTACGGCGTTTGAGGTGGCAGACGTGTCGAAAACAACGGTCTGTCCGTTGGCGCGCGTGATGCGCAGAGAACTGAAAAAACGGGGGATAGAGCACTTGAAAGTGGTGTATTCCAAAGAAGAACCGTTGCCCGCCAAAACGGTGGACGAAGAAACGGGAAAACCGATCCCCGCAAGCATTGCGTTCGTCCCGTCCGTGGTCGGTTTGATCGTCGCAAGCGAAGTCATCAAGGATTTAATTAAATAATATGCATAAAAAACAAACCCCGCCGTTGCGTTATTGCAACGTCGGGGTTTTATCATATTTTAATTACTTATTTTCTTCCACTTTCTTAATATCGTAGGGAGTGCTTTGGTATACGAAATAGTTCAGCCAGTTAGAAAAGAGCAGGTGGGCATGTCCGCGCCAGCTCACGATCGGCGGCTGCGTATCGTCGTCGTTCGGGAAATAATTTTTCGGTATCGAAATGGGTTTGCCCTGCGATAAATCGCGCACGTACTCGTTTTTCAGCGTGTCCGCGTCGTATTCCGAATGCCCCGTCACGAAGATCTGTCTGCCGTTTTTCGTCGTTACGGCATACACGCCCGTTTCCTCAGACGACGCCAAGATACGCAGGGGGTAGACCGCCTCGATATCCTCACGCAGAACCGTCGTATGTCGGGACTGCGGCACCATAAACACGTCGTCAAAGCCGCGGAACAAAATGGATTTTTTATATTCCACACGGTGCGGGAACACGCCGAACATCTTTTCAGGCACGCCGTGCTTTTGAATACCGTAATGATAATACAAGCCCGCCTGCGCCCCCCAACAAACGTGGAAAGTGCTATGCACGTGGGTCTTGCTCCATTCCATGATCTCGCACAGCTCCTGCCAGTATTCCACCTCTTCAAAAGCGAGGTGCTCCACAGGCGCGCCCGTGATGATCATGCCGTCGAAATTTTCGCCCTTCACGTCGTCAAACGTCTTGTAAAAGGCGAGCAAATGCTCCTCGGCGACGTTCTTCGACTGGTGGGATTTGGTATGGATCAGCTCCATTTCCACCTGCAAAGGGGAGTTGCCGAGCAACCGCGCAAACTGCGTTTCCGTTTCTATTTTTTTAGGCATCAAATTCAAGATCAAGATGCGCAAAGGACGGATATCCTGTGTGATCGCGCGGTTTTCGGTCATAACGAAAATATTCTCGTCCGCCAGCGTTTTCACCGCAGGTAAATTGTCGGGAATTTTAATAGGCATATACGTTACCGTACCCGTCTAAAAAGACGGGCTTTTCCTTTTGTTCGTTAAATGGTTTTCAGGGCTTGTTCGATATCCGCGATCAGATCTTCGTAATTTTCCAAGCCACAGGAAAGGCGCACAAGATCGCCCGGAACGCCCGCCGCGATCAGCTCTTCCTCGTTCATCTGTCTGTGCGTTGCGCTAGCGGGGTGCAGACAGCAGCTCCGCGCGTCCGCTACGTGCGTTTCGATCGCGATCAGGCGCAAAGCCTTCATAAACTTTTCCGCCGCCGCTCTGCCGCCTTTCACGCCAAAGCTCACCACGCCGCACGTGCCCTTCGGCATGTATTTTTGCGCCGTTTCATAATATTTATTCGAGGCAAGACCGGGGTAGTTCACCCAACCGATCATCTCGTTTTGCTCAAGGTACTCCGCTACTTTTTGCGCGTTCAGACAATGCCGCTCCATGCGCACGTGCAGGCTTTCCAAGCCAAGGTTGAGATAAAAAGCGCTCTGCGGGGACTGCGTACAGCCGAAATCACGCATAAGCTGTGCCGTCGCCTTGGTGATAAACGCGCCGCCCAAACCGAATTTGGTGGCATACGTGATGCCGTGATAGCTATCGTCGGGGGTGCAAAGCCCGGGGAATTTGTCCGCGTGCGCCAGCCAGTCGAACTTGCCGCTGTCCACGATACAACCGCCCACCGCAACGCCGTGCCCGTCCATGTACTTGGTCGTCGAATGGGTCACGATATCCGCGCCGAATTCAAACGGACGGCAATTGATAGGGGTTGCAAAGGTGTTGTCAATGATCAGGGGCACACCGTGCTTGTGCGCCGCAGTTGCAAATTTTTCGATATCCAAAACGGTGAGCGCAGGGTTTGCGATCGTTTCGCCGAACACCGCTTTCGTGTTGGGTTTAAACGCCTTTTCCAGCTCTTCCGCCGTGCAATCGGGGGAAACGAAGGTAAATTCGACGCCCATTTTCTTCATGGTAACGGCAAAAAGGTTATACGTGCCGCCGTAGATGGACGACGACGAGATCACGTGGTCGCCGCAGGTCGCGATATTAAAAACCGCAAAGAAGTTTGCCGCCTGTCCCGACGACAACAGCATTGCCGCGCTGCCGCCTTCCAGCTCGCAAATCTTCGCCGCAACGGTGTCGCAGGTCGGGTTTTGCAGACGGGAATAAAAATATCCGCTCGCCTCCAAATCGAACAGCTTGCCCATGTCCTCGCTGGTGTTGTATTTAAAGGTCGTGCTCTGAATAATCGGCACTTGTCTAGGCTCGCCGTTGCCGGGGGTGTAGCCCCCCTGTACGCATTTGGTTTCAATTCTGCGTTGATCGTTGCTCATAAAATCTCCTTGCGCGCGTGCAATAAACGTCCGCAAACGTCCGCGCGGCTTTCATAAAATTCACTAACAAGTAAAGTATACCACGCCGCCCGCCCTCTCGTCAAGTATTTTTCGCGATTTCCGCCGCCGTCGCGGATAAAAAAGCCCGCCTTGTTCCACAATATTGAATATGAAGAAAAAAACGGAAATTTTCAGCCGCAACAGGGCGTTTGCGTTACTGATCACGGCGTTGACGGTAGGGACGGCGTTTACCTTTACGGCTTGCCGCAAGGCAAGCGGAGCGGACGTGCTCCCCGACGTGGTATACCGCGAAAACTACGACAGCGTGTACGCGGCGATCGGGGATAAAGTCAGCTTGGATACCGTCCGCGAGGGGGCGGACGGCAGAGCCTACGCCACCGTGGACGGCAGAGAATACGAGCTGGGCATGGATTTTCTATCGATGGCGATGGTGTACAACGCCCGCCCGACGACTGCCTTTCCCACGGCGACGGACGCGTATAACGAGTGGTGGCGCTTGTTTATTCAACGCTGGAACTGGCTCGTGCCCGAAGTGCCGCTCTATTCCAACCGCTATTACGATATCTACAACGCGAAGATCGACGAATTGAAAACCACCCCGTACTACGACGTGGCGAGCGCGATCGTCGGGGCGACCGTGACGGAGGGAAATTCCGTTATTTTGGGTAGTATTACCGAGCTGTCGGGCGCGTTTCGAAACGCCGCGTTCGGTAAGTCTGCGGCGGGCGCGTCCGATTTGGATATTCAGGAGCTGACCAGCGGTTATTCCACCGTCGTTACGGACATGGGTGGGGTGTACGCGTGGGCGGACGGGGATATTTTGCGTGCGCACACGGACGAAAGCAACCCCGACGGCACGCGGACGTTTACCATACAGATCGCGGATGATTTGGTGTTTTCGGACGGCAGTCCTATTCGCGCGGAAAACTATCTTGTCGGCTTGCTTGTCGGCAGTAGCAAGGTCATGCGCGCGGCGGGCGGCGGGGACGCGAGCGGCTTGACGTTGGTCGGCTATGAAGATTTTAACGCCTACGTCGGCGACGGCGAGCCAGTACCCTTTACAGGGGTGCGGCTGCTGGATGAAACCACCTTTTCCGTTACCGTGAAAAAGGAATACGCCGATTATTATTACGCGATCGCGTACGGCTCGTTTTCCCCCTTGCCGACGGCGTTGTATTTGGGGGATTTTGCGATCAAGGACGACGGGCAGGGCTCGTATATCGAGCGCGGTTTTTACGAGAGTACAGAGAGGGGCGGCGTAACGGCGTACGTCATGGCGGATACGATCAAGCGCAACCTTGCAAATTTGGATAAAAACGCCTTTCCGTACAGCGGTCCGTACGTGGTGGAAAGCTACGACGGGGCTACCCGTGTCGCGACCTTGCGTATAAATCCCCTGTATAAAGGGGATTATCGCGGCAAGCCGACGATCGAGCGGATATCCTACGTGAAGATCATTTCCGAAACCCAACTCGACCAGCTGACGAAAGGGCGGGTGGACGTGCTTGCGGGGGTAACGGGCGGCGAGGAAACCAAAGCCGCGCTTTCCGTGGTCGATAACGTCCGTTTCAAGGAAACGCATTACGACCGCGCAGGGTATGGCAAGCTCGCTTTTCGATGCGATTTTGGACCTACGCAGTTTGCCGAGGTTCGCCGAGCGGTTATGCACACGATCGACCGCGACGAGTTCGCGCAGACGTTCACGGGCGGCTACGGCGGGGTGGTGCACGCCCCTTATCACGCGGGCTTGGACGCGTATTTGGCGGTCAAGGACCGCATAAAGCTCAACAAATATCCGTACAGCGTCGATCGCGCGAAAGAGGAATTGATCGCGGGCGGTTGGGTATACAACGCGGACGGTAGCGCGTACGACGAAACGCGGGGCGGGGTGCGTTATAAAAAGCTGTCGGGCTACGAAAAAACGTACAACAATTTGACGTTTGCCGCCACGGACAACCGTTATAAGACGGTAAAGGTGGACGGGGAATATTATATGCCCCTCGTCATCAACTGGATGGGCACACAGCCCAACCCCGTGACCGATCAGCTGATCACCGCTTGGCAAAACAACCCGAACGCAGGCGCAAAGCTCGGCGCGTATCTAACCTATACTTCGGGAAATATGAACTCGGCGCTGTACGGCGAATATTGCCAAATGCCCGCCTACGGGTTTACGCGGGCGAGATACGGCGCGGTGAATTTTGCGACGGGCTTTACGGGCGCGGCGTACGATCAGTCGTTATCGTGGACGATCGATCCCGAAAAATACGACAATTACAGTACGAACTTTTTACGCGATAGCGCCGATTTTTTGCACAAAGGATAGGGAACGGGTCGCGACGAACGTAAAAAAGGGGGATCATCATGGCAAACTATATTCTTCGGCGGGCGCTGTATTTACTCTTGGTACTATCCGTGCTTTCCTTTTTGGTGTTCGCCGTCTACAACATGCTACCCGCGGACAAAGCGGCGGATATGGCGATGCAAGAAATCGCCGCTAATAAAAATTTAATATATGCGGAACGGTATCTTTACTGGCAACGTCGGTTGGGCTTGGACGGCAATCTGTTCACGCGGTATCTGCGCTGGATGGGCTTGACGTCCTTTTACGACGGCTCGTTTAACGGGCTTTTGCAAGGCAATCTCGGTACGTCCGTAGCGTACGGAAAACCCGTCGCGCAGGTCATCAAAGAACCCTTGCAAAACACCGTGTTCTTAAATATCTTCGTCGCGTTTGCCGCCCTTTCTATCACCATGCCGCTGGGGATATTCTGCGCAAGAAAAAAGGGCAGTCGGCGGGATTTTGCGGTACAGGTCGGCACGATCGTAGGGTACAGTATGCCCGTCTTTATCACGGCGATCTTGTTTATTTGGCTTTTCGCCGTCAAGCTCGATATCTTCCCTGTGTCGGGTATGAGCTCGGTGGGTAGAGATTATACGGGCTTTCGGGCGTTTTTAGATAAGCTTTACCACTTCGCTTTGCCGCTGATCGTGATGACTTTTTGTTCGCTGGGCGGAATGACCAGATACGTCCGAGCGGCAATGCTCGACGCGCTCAGGCTGGACTGTATCCGCACGGCGCGCGCAAAGGGCTTGCGCGAGGGACGGGTAGTGCGCTCGCACGCATGGCGGAATGCGCTCATTCCCATCGTCGCGCTTTTGATCGGGTGGTTGCTCGGCATTTTTTCGGGCTCGATCATGATCGAAAATATTTTTGGGATCAACGGCATCGGCAAGGTGTATTTCGACGCGCTGACGGCAAACGACAACGAGATCGTGTTGGCAATGCAGATGTTTTATATCCTGCTCGCGCTCGTGGGAAATTTACTCGTCGATCTGGCGTACGGGCTTGTCGATCCGCGTATCCGCGTCGGGAAATAGGGGGGGAGTATGCAATCGGAAAAGAATATCATAAAACGTGCTTGGGGGCATACCGTGTCCGCGTTCAAACGCTTTTTCCGTTGGATAAAACGCGGAATTTTCGGCTCGAAAAAGGAACTTTCCGCGCTTTCCGCAGGTGCGGAAACGGAAAAGATCGAAAGCCCTTCCCGACTTCTGCGCCAAGCCTTTTTCCGTAAAAAGAGCGCGGTGACCGCCCTCATTTTTCTTATCGCGCTGTTTTTATTCGTGTTTATCGCGCCCCTGTTTTTGCCCCTCGACATCAATTACACCGACCCCTTACAGCAAAACGTTGCGCCCGGCTATTCCCTGTGCTCGCCGCCGCGCGCCCTGAAAAAGAACGTGAAACATATCGACGGCTTTTCCGATTTCACGGTCGGGGTCAACGGCGAGGGCAAGCTCTTCGTTTGGGGCAACGCAAAAAACCGCCTTACAAAGGTCAACGTCAAAAAATACCCCGACGCGGTACGCGAGGAAGGGGTGGTCGCCGCCAGCGCGGGCAAGGACCATATCGCCGCCGTTACAAAGACGGGCAAAATCGTTTGTTGGGGGGATAACAGCTGCGGTCAGTTTGGCACGGAAAGCGTGCTCGGCTCTCTGCCCATGCACGAAAGCTTGCTTGGTGGGGTAAACGCGGACGAGGTTGTACAGATCGCTTGCGGGTATCAGGCAACCGCTCTTGTCACGGCGGACGGCAGAGCCTACGCATGGGGGAATATGAACGCCGTGCGCAATTTGGATAACTTTCACGCCCTTGCAGGCGTGCGAAAGGTCGCCTTTACCAACGCCGCGGCAATCGCCCTGAAAACGGACGGCAGTATCTATACGGGCGCAGAACCCATCTTTTACGGCGCAGTCAGCCTACGGGAGGGGAAAAAACCCGATTTTGCCGAGTATATGCAGAGCAAAACGGGGTTGGATATCGCGACGGACGGCAAGTGTATCGCGGTGATCACGGACGATCACGATTTGGTGGTGGCGGGCGCGTTTGAAAACGGCGAAAACGTTCTGCACGCGCTGCAAGCGGGGGAATATTTTACTTGCCTAGACGGCGGTACGCGGCATTTTGTCGGGGTGACGAACCTCGGCAACGTGTACGCGTGGGGGCACAACGCCTACGGTCAATGCAAGATATCCCGCGTCCGCGGCGAGGATACCCGCGTGTTTGCGGGTTCGCTCCAAACGTACGTGGTGGGCGGGGACGGCAGACTGGTGGAAAAGGCGGGGCTAAAAGGGTATCTGATGGGCACGGACGGCAAGGGTCGGGACGTGTTCGCGCGGATCGTTCACGGCGGCAAAACCACGCTGACGATCGGCAGCGTCGCCGTCTTGGTGTCCCTCACGATCGGGGTGCTGATCGGGTGTGTGTCGGGGTATTTCGGCGGCGCGGTGGATACGTTGCTTATGCGTATCACCGAAATTTTTTCGTCCATTCCGTTTTTGCCCTTTGCCATGTTGCTTTCGCAAATCATCAAAAACTACAACGTCACGGAAACCATGCGCATTTTTATCATTATGCTGATTTTAGGCGCGTTGTCGTGGACGGGGCTGGCGCGCATGGTGCGCGGTCAAGTCCTTGCCGAACGCGAAAAGGAATTTGTCACGGCGGCGCGCGCCATGGGGGTACGGGAGGGAAAAATCGCCTTTCGGCACGTCCTGCCCAACGTTATTTCGGTCATTTTAGTCAGCGCCACGCTCGATTTTGCGGGATGTTTGTTGACGGAATCCTCGCTGTCCTATCTCGGCTTTGGGGTGCAACAGCCCCGCCCCACTTGGGGAAACATGCTCACGGGTAGTAACAGTAGCGTAGTGATACAAAATTACTGGTGGCAATGGTTGTTTCCCGCGCTGTTTTTGTCGTTGGCGGTGATCTGTATTAACGTGATCGGCGACGCTCTGCGCGACGCCCTTGATCCGAAAAACGACGTATAAGGGCGCATCTTCATCGCAAAAACGGAACTTGCCCTCGGTCACGTACAGCTCAGTACGCTCCCGTCGGGCAAAACCCGTGTTTTGCGCGAATCTGCAACCCTTCTCCGTCGTTTTTAACCCGTATAAAGGAGTAAATTATGCCCTTATTAGAAGTCAATGATCTGCATACCTGTTTTAAAACCCGTCGCGGCACGGTGCGCGCGGTAAACGGCGTCTCCTTTTCCTTGGAGGCGGGCAAAACGCTCGCGCTCGTTGGGGAATCGGGGTCGGGAAAAAGCGTTTCCGCAATGAGCGTTTTGCGCCTGTTGGACGACAACGGTTATATCGAAAGCGGGGGGATATACTTCGACGAGGGCGAAAATCGGGTGGATCTCACCGCTCTTTCGCCCGAAAAAATGCGCGCGATCCGCGGCAATAAGATCTCGATGATCTTCCAAGAGCCGATGACCGCGCTCAACCCCGTACTCAGTATCGAAAAACAGCTTTGCGAGCCGTTTGAGATCCACCGCAATATGCGCAAAAAACAGGCACGGGAGGAGGCGGAAAAAATGCTTGCCGCCGTGCATATCCAAAACCCCAAACGGGTGTTAAAGGGATATCCGCACCACCTTTCGGGGGGAATGCGACAGCGGGTCATGATCGCCATGGCTCTTTCCTGCCGCCCGAAAATTTTGATCGCGGACGAGCCGACGACGGCGCTCGACGTGACGATACAGGCGCAAATTTTACAGCTCATGAAAGAATTGCAGGCGGGAAACGGCACGGCGATTTTGTTTATCACCCACGATCTGGGCGTAGTGGGCGAAGTGGCGGACGACGTCGCCGTCATGTACTGCGGTCAGGTCGTTGAACGCGTACCTGCCCCCGTCCTTTTTAAAAAACACGCCCATTCTCACCCCTATACCGAGGGGCTGTTACGCTCCGCGCCAAACGCCAAACACGCGGGCAAACGCTTAGAAAGTATCCACGGGAGCGTACCTTCGCCGTTTGAACTGCCCAAGGGCTGCAAATTTGCGCCCAGGTGCAAATACCGCACGGAAAAATGTATCGCGGAAGAGCCGCCGCTTTTTTCCGTGCCGTCCGAAAACGGCGTGTATCAGCACACCGTCCGTTGTTTTTATCCAAAAAAGGAGGAGCGCAGAAGTGCCGAGCACAAAAAACTTGTTGTCCATTAAGGGGTTAAAGAAATATTTCCCGCTTGCAAAGTCCTCGCTGTTTTCTCGCACGCGCCCCGTGCTCCACGCCGTGGAAGAAATCAACCTCGACATTCGCCAAGGGGAAACGTTCGGCTTGGTAGGGGAAAG
>JAFTQY010000064.1 GCA_017462505.1 Clostridia bacterium | reverse complement strand
CACGTTATTGACAGTTTAAACGCTTGTATAGGAGAACGTTTATTATGCGAATATGCGCTTGCGCTCATCAAGCAAGGGCTTTCCGCAAACGAGATCGTAGACAGGTTGGAGGAAAAAAGACGAGGATCAAATTGATGGCGTCGCGTTCTTTGAAAAGTAATTTAAAAAAATTGAAATAGTATAACCTCGCCGTGTAATTGTGGAAAAAATGCAATCGAATTTGTGAAAGAAGTTATTGACACAAAACAAAAATTGTTATATAATTAAAGCAATAACGATAACGTAAATTCCCGATAAGGGGAAAAGGAGAAAATTATGAAAGCATGGAAAAAATTCACGGCGCTTGTTTTGGCTCTTGGTTTGACGGCAGGCTTTGCGGCTTGCGGCGGCGATAACAGCAACGGCGGCAGCAACAACGGCAGCAGTTCGAGTAGCGAAACGGTTTCGGGTACGCCCGAACAGCTTGATGAATTTGCAATGAACGCGTTGATTGGAGAACTTGATACGATCACCAACTTTACGATGGTGGGGACGAGAGTGCAAGAGGAAAACGATGAAATCGTTCATGCATCTTACACAGCAAGTTTCGCTGACGGGAAAGCTTATCAGGTTACCACGGTAACGGGTTCGGTAGAAGCTGCGATTACGTATGGGTACATTGGTCAAGAGGACGGTACGTATTATTCTTGGTATTCGACGGATAATCAAAATTGGTTTAAGACGGCGTTCCCTGCGGAGGTTACGATTACTTCCGTGTCTGCGGAATACGCGCTCGCGACGTTGACGCCTTGGCTCAACTATACCTATTTCGAGTATAATGCAACGACGGGTATGCACGTGTTCAGCAACTGGGGTATCAACGAAACGCAAGTTAAGGTCGTAGACGGAAAAATTGTAGAATATAAAATTTACGACGCGTCTACGGGAAGCTCGGGCGAATTGTTGGAATCGGCGGTGATTACGTACGGCAATGCGACGGTTGGCGAATTGCCCTCTAACGCTACGGAAGTAGAATGATTTTTAATAAAACGAAAAAAACGGGGCTTTTCAATAAGCTCCGTTTTTTTTTCAATATTTGCAAAGATCAATGCTCGATACCAAACAAAAGATTTGGCTC
This sequence comes from Clostridia bacterium, assembly GCA_017462505.1. Next base: position 6,484 of record JAFTQY010000064.1, on the reverse strand, counting down.
GACGTCAAATTTTTGATATAAGAGTAAAATGCTGTCGTAGCCCGGCTTTTTCTTTCCCAAAAGCCATTGGCTCACCGTCGTTTGGTTGACGCCCAAAATATCCGCAAATTCCTGTTGCGTTAAACCGTTATCATGCATTACTTGTTTGATTATATCTGCGTACCACATATTAAAAGTATACGAAATTTTAGGTCAAAAGCATTGACATAGGTCAAAAGACCTGATATAATATAAATAATATTGAATAATTTTTTAGGAGGGGTTTTATGAAACTTTTAAAGAAAGCAACGACGTTGTTTTTGGCGCTTGGCATGACGGCGGGCATGACGGCAGGCTTTGCGGCATGCGGCGGTGACAAGGGCGGCGATAATAACAGCGTAGATACGGGCGCGGCGAAAGGCGAGCAGGTTACGCTGGCGGAATGGGCGACGGCGGTTACGAATACGCTTACGGTGGATAACGTAACAATCAACACCTTTGAAGATATGCACATGGAAGAAGTGTGGGACGACGGCGAGCATATGGTTTACGAGGGAACTACAAACGGCGTAATCAAGCTCGCGAAGAACGTTTTGTATAAAAAATCCTCGGGGACAGGTACGGTAAACGGCGTATCGGCAACGGAATTTTCAGAAAGATACGAATACGTAGAAGAGAATATGTATTACAGATGGTCGAGAGAGAGTGCCGACAGCGAATGGGAATACCGCGAAACTCCCTACTTTGCAGGTATGTTTGACGGTACGGCAGGCGAGATTGTCTTTGGCGAAATGGACGCACAATTTCTTATTGCGTTATACGATAGTTTGGAATACGATGAAAGTACGGGCGAATACAGCGTCCTGATCGAGGACGAGTATGATCCGTTTGTGTTGAAATGCAAAATCGTAGACGATAAATTTTATACTGTTACAAAACGTTTTGAAGATACTGCGGAAACATCGCCGTCTGAATTTGGGTACATCGAATATAAACACGTATTCGTAGATTACGGTACGACCAGCGTGCGCTTGCCGAATGAAGAAGAGGAAGAAGACAGCGGTAAGGACGAAAGCTCGGAAGAGGGCAAGACTTCCAGTAGCGTAAGCGTATGGCAGCCGGCGGCGATGACGGAAGAAGAATGGAAAGCGGCGTTTGACGCAACGTTTAGTGCGAGCAATTTGCTTATCAACGGCAATGTTACAATGGTTGCTATGGGGGTAAACGCAAGCGGAACGGAAAAGGTTGCGTTTGAAGGGGATAAACTCTATTGGGAGCAGAACACGACAACGGGTGTATACAAGGGATACCTCGGTGTTGCATATGACGAAAGCTGCGGCTACGAAGTGCCTTACGAATGGAATTGGAATAGCGATACGTCCTCGTGGGACTGCGAGTATGCCGAAGGCGGTCTTGTGGATATAGAAGACGTATTTATGTGCTTGACGTGTGAAACGTATATAGACGCTCTGTATTATGCGCATGATAACGCGGTTTATAACAGCGAAAAGGGCTGCTACGTAATCGACCTTGCGCCTTGGCTTTCGGAATTGATGTCGGGTTCTACTGTGACGGGTACGTTGGAAATTACGTTTGCAAACGGTTTGGTTTCCAAGATCAAGGGGGCGAGTGAAGACGAACCCTTTGAGGGCTTTACTGTAATCGAAGAGTACGAATACGTGTTCACGTACGGTAATGCGTCGGTTGGCGAATTGCCCGCAGTTACGGTTTGATAGAGAAATTTTAATAAAACAAAAACGGGGCTTTTCGATAAGCTCCGTTTTTACTTTGTCTGTATGTCGTTGTTTAGCGCGAGCGGTAATCTTTGGGGGAAACGTGTTTGAACGCTTTGAACGTTTTGATGAAATAGCTAAGATCGTTAAAACCGCAATCGTAGGCGATCTGCGTGACGGAAAGATCGCTCCCCAAAAGCTTTCGCGCGGCGCGCTCGATACGGTACGCCATTAAATAATTGATCGGGGTCGTGCCCGTCATATCCTTGAAAAATTTACAAAAATATTTGGGGGAAAAGCTTGCCGCCGCCGACATCTCTTCCAGCGTAATACAGCGGGAAAAATTTTCGCGGATATATTTTAATACCGCTTTCAACTTCAATACCTTTTTCTCGTCGTGGCGATAGTGGGCGGGCAGATGGGAAGTGTATAATCCTTTTTCCCGTAATTCGCCAAGCAATTCCAAAAACGTGCCGATCACCTTGAAGGGCGCGCCGCTCGTTTGACTGCCGATTTTTTCAAAGACGGAATGGGTAAGCGCGACGACCGCTTTATCGCTGGGGTGTTCGCTCAAAAAGGCGGTGTGTGAAAGAAGATGATCGATAAACCCGTCGCAATCGGCGTTGCCCGTTTTCAAAAAAGCAAGGTTGAACACGATACATTCGTACGAGCAATCGGCGGGGGTAGCGCCGTGCACCGTTTCGCTGTTGATAAAAGCCACGTCCCCGCTGCGTAAAACGTGAACGCGGTTGTCCAGCGTAAGCGTTAATTCTCCGTCCAAAACCCGAATGACCTCTAACGCCGTATGCCAGTGAAACGCCATTTCGTATTTTGGATGCAGGGCGTTTACGCGGTACAATTCAAAGGGAAAATCTTCCGTTCCGTGTTGTTTTAACTCATTATAGATCATATTTTGTGGCGATCCCCCAAAAAATGTGAAAATAATTATACTTTGTTCCTATTATATCACTTGATATAGCAAAAAATCAAGTATATAATTATAGTATAACGATAAAAATTCGGAGGAAAATACATAATGGCAGAATCCAGACTTATCGGGAGCTATCCCGTAATCGGTATCAGACCTACGATCGACGGCAGACGCGGACCTTTGAAGGTGCGCGAAAGCCTTGAAGTGCAGACTATGAACATGGCAAAACGCGCGGCGGAGCTTATCACGAAAAACGTGTTCTATTCCAACGGCGAGCCTGTTAAGGTCGTTATTGCGGACACCACGATCGGCCGCGTTGCTGAGGCGGCGGCTTGCGCGGACAAGTTCAAAAAAGAGGGCGTAGATATCACGCTCACCGTCACCCCTTGCTGGTGCTACGGTTCGGAAACGATGGATATGGACCCTATGACCATCAAGGCGGTTTGGGGTTTTAACGGTACGGAACGTCCCGGCGCGGTTTATCTGGCGGCGGTTTTGGCGGGGCATGCGCAGAAAGGCTTGCCCGCGTTCGGCATTTACGGGCACGACGTGCAGGATCTCGACGATACGACGATTCCCGCGGACGTATCCGAAAAAATCTTGCGTTTTGCGCGCTGTGCGGTGGCGGTTGCCAGCATGCGCGGTAAATCCTATTTGCAGATCGGCTCGATCTGTATGGGTATCGCAGGTTCGATTGTCAATATCGAGCTCTTTGAGGAATACCTCGGTATGCGCGTAGAATCGGTGGACGAGGTGGAAATTATCCGCCGTATGACCGAAGGCATTTACGACGAAAAAGAATATCAAAAGGCGCTGGCTTGGGTGAAAGCGAAGTGCAACGCGGACTTCGACAAGAACCCGCCCGAATTGCAACGCACGGCTGAGCAGAAGGAAAAGGATTGGGAATTCACGGCGAAGATGGCGTGCATTATCAAGGACCTTTTCAACGGCAACAAGAATTTGCCCGAGGGTTGCGAAGAAGAGGCGGTTGGTCACAACGCGATCGCAGGCGGTTTCCAGGGTCAAAGACAGTGGACGGACTTCTATCCCAACTGCGACTTCCCCGAATCCATTTTGAACTCGACGTTCGACTGGAACGGCGCGCGCGAACCGTACATTTTGGCGACGGAAAACGATACGCTGAACAGTATCTGTATGCTGTTCGGTAAACTGCTTACGGGCAGAGCGCAGATCTTTGCGGACGTTCGTACGTACTGGTCGGGCGACGCGATCAAGCGCGTTACGGGCTATGAGATCGACGGCAAAGCGAAAGAGGCGGACGGCTTTATCCACCTGATCAACTCGGGCGCGGCGTGCGTGGACGCTTGCGGCGAAGTAAAGGACGAAAACGGCAACGCTGTTATGAAACAGTGGTGGGAAATGACGGACAAGGATATCGATACGTGCATGGCGGCGACGACCTGGCCGTATGCAGACCTCGGTTATTTCCGCGGCGGCGGCTATTCGTCCCGTTTCGTAACGCGCGCGGAAATGCCCGTTACCATGATGCGTTTGAACATGGTCAAGGGGCTTGGTCCTGTTATGCAGCTTGCGGAAGGCTGGACGGTGTCCATTCCCGACGAAGTTACGCATAAGCTGTGGAAGAGAACGGACTACACGTGGCCTTGCACTTGGTTTGCTCCCCGTATCACGGGTAAGGGCGCGTTCAAGACGGCGTACGACGTTATGAATAACTGGGGCGCGAACCACGGTGCGATTTCCTACGGGCATATCGGCGCGGATATCATCACCCTTTGTTCGATGCTCCGTATCCCCGTATGTATGCACAACGTAGACGAAAAGGATATCTACCGTCCCGCGGCTTGGAATGCGTTCGGCATGGATAAGGAAGGTCAGGATTATCGCGCTTGTCAGGCGTACGGTCCTATGTATAAGAATATCAAATAAGATTTATTTGGCGAAAAGAGCCGCGCGGTAATCACCGCGCGGCTCTGTTTTTATGATTGCGTTTTTATCAATAATTATCTGACAAGCCGAGTAAATAGTCGGCGGTTACATTAAAAAATTCACACAAAGATATAATGGTATGCGTGTTAAGGTCTAATTGCTCTAATTCATATTTGCTAATCGTTCTTTGTGTGGTATTAAGGGCTTGCGCTAATTGTGTTTGCGATAAGCACCGTTCTATACGTAGTTCCTTTATTCTTTGTCCATACATAATAACCACCTTTTCATTTTTATTTTACTCCAAAGTAGACTAAAAATACTTGACATAGTCCAAAATGGAGTATAAAATGGTTTTTACTCTAAAATGGACTAAAACAAAAGGAGCTATTATGGAAAGTATTTTGAACGAATTATATTATACGGCTTTGGAAAAGGACGGGTACGCTTTTGCTTGTCTTGACAAGCAAGTAGGGGAGCAGGAGCATTTGGCGCGGGAAAAACTAAAAGAGGCGCTGACTGAGGAGCAATGGTCGGCGTTTGTTGTTTTTTTGGATAGGTATGCCGACCGTCGGGACGTGGAAATGCAAAATGCCTATCAATACGGTTTTCGGCAAGGGCTTGTTTTGGCGATAGAAAGCTTTTACAAATCAAACCGTTGACTTTCGGCGCGGTGCGTGGTATAATAAAGAATAGAAAAGGAGCGCTATTATGAAATACGTTGAACTCACCATACATACCACCACGGAGGCGAGCGAGATCATCTCCGACATCATGTGGCAATACACCGATTATGGCGTGACGATCTGCGACCGCGCGGACATTATCGCGTTGCAGACCGCCAAGGAAAGCACGTTTTGGGATTATATGGACGACGAGCTGGAAGAGGGCTTGGTTTCGGACAAGCCGTCCGACGTTTTGGTAAAATGCTACGTTGCCGAGGAGGTGGCGGCGGAAATCGTCGGCGCAATTTTGCGCGATATCGCGGACGCGAAAGACCGTAGCGAGGGTTTTGTGCCCTTTGGCACTCTGGAAGACACCAAACGCACGGTGGACGGGGACGATTGGATCGACGTGTGGAAAAAGCATTTCCGTCCTATTCATCTTGGCAAGATCGTGGTCGTGCCCGAATGGATCGATTATACGCCCGCAGACGGCGAAAAGGTCGTTTTGCTTGATTCCAACATGGCGTTTGGGACGGGCGAGCACGAAACGACGTCTATGTGCGTGGAGTTGATGCAGGAATATATCACCCCGTTGTCCGTTTGTATCGACGTGGGCTGCGGCAGCGGGATCTTGGGGATCTCTGCGATCAAGCTCGGCGCGGCAAAGGCGTATTTGACCGATATCGACCCGATCGCGGTGGAAAGCTCCTTGCACAACAGCGAGCTGAACGGCGTTGCGGACAGGACGGTGGTGGCACATTCTAACCTTTTGGAAAATACCGAGGTGCAAGGGGATATCATGATGGCGAATATCACGGGCGAGGTGTTGAAGATGCTCGCGCCGTCGATCCCGAAGAACCTGAAAAAGGACGGCGTGCTGATTTTAAGCGGCATTATCGAAAGCCGTTTGGAAATGGTAAAATCGGCATACGAGGTGGTCGGTATGCAGGTCGTATTTGAAAGAAGAAAGGGCGAGTGGTTTGCGCTCGTGTTAAAGCATAGATAACAGCCGTTTTTTGGCAAAAGGGGTATACCGTGTCTGCGTTGAAACGCTTTTTTGTGGATACTATCGGAGATACGACGGAGCTTTGCGGAGAGGAATTCGAGCACGCGAAAAACGTGCTTCGGCTTGGCGTTGGCGCGGAGGTTGTTTTGCTTGATAACAGCGGAAAAGAATACACCGCCGTGGTCGCCGCCGTAGAGAAAAAGCGTATGATTTTGAACGTCGTGCGATCGGAATTGGGAGAGCGCGAGGCAAAAGAGGACGTTTG
>JAFTQY010000063.1 GCA_017462505.1 Clostridia bacterium | reverse complement strand
TTAAAGGTGTTTTTATCGGCAAAAATTTTCTTTTCGCCCGCAACGCCAACCGCCGTCGTCGTGAAATAGCGGCTAAGCCCCAACAGCTCGCCCTGCGCCATCGGGATCGCCAGCGGCGTATATTCGTATTTTTCTAAGCTTGTGACCTTTAACGCCTTTTCTACGTGCAATTCGCGCTCGTTGCCGTTCTTGTCCTTTCTGCCGTAATCGTATACGCGGTAGGTCAGGTTGCTGTTTTGCTGAATTTCGCAGATCAAACAGCCCGAGCCGATGGCGTGGATCGTCCCCGACGGGATAAAATAACATTCCCCCGCTTTGACCTCGAAAAAGTTCAAAAGGTCGGTGAGCGTATGGTTTTTGATCGCCTCTTCGTATTCCGTTTTCGTCACGTCCCGCTTAAAGCCGAGATAAATCCCCGCGCCCTGCTCCGCCTCGACGATATACCACATTTCCGTTTTACCGAAACTGTTTTCGTGCTTTAACGCATACGCGTCCGAGGGGTGCACCTGCACCGAAAGATCCTGCTTTGCGTCGATCAGCTTTGCCAGCATCGGAAAGAACGGAAAGCCCTTGCAGTTTTTGCCAAGGTCGTTTTCCGTCGCCGTAGCCTCCAACGTCGCGCCGTTTTCCAAACGGGTAGGTCCGTCCTTGTGGAAGGATAATTCCCAGCTCTCCGCGACGGGATCTTTGTCCGTCTGCTTGCCGTACTTTTCCTTTAATTTTACGCCGCCCCAGATATTGTCTTTACATTCGGGGTACAATTTCACGATTTCCATAATCTATCTCCGCCTTTTATTATTTTTTCGAGTTTCCGTTGCCGATATTGCCCATATCGTACACTTCGTCTATATGCATCTGCGTTGCCTCGCCGTATTCCTCGCGATATCCGTCGCGATTATACCCGCCTCGCGTGCCCATGCGGCTCTTTTCCCTTTCTTCGCTGATCAGCATACGCTTGCGCGCGTGGTCGGCAAACACGATCATGAACGCGCCGAGGGCGACGATGATCACGCATACGCTCCCCCCTGCCAACGCGTCTACCACCGCAACGTCCATCTCCCGTTTGAGCGGGAACGCCGCAAACAACGCCGTTACAAAAGTCAACGCCGATACGAACGCCGTTACAAGGCTCAGATACCGCACCGCGCGCACCGCCAAATCGTCGTACGTCGTCGAGCGTACAAAGTTCACGATCGCCGTTACGATACGCCAGCAGGCGAATGCCCCGAACAAGATCAAGGGCCATTTGGGGATTTGAAAGCCCGTACCGCCCACGACCATTTCCAAAACGGAAACGGACAACGCCGCCGCCTGTATCAAGAGCATATATCCGCAATAACGGAACACGCCGATCTTCGATTTTTGCAAGGCGTGAAAGTCGTTTTTGTATCTGTGCTCGTCCGTCGCGTTGCGCACCAGCATCCCCCCCAGCGTGAGTACCAGCAAGATATGATAAAGCGCCAACGCTCCGTACCAAGCCGAATCGAACCGTATCGCCATCGTCGTCAAAAAGACGGTATACCCGACGTTGAACAACGACGAGCACACGCCGAAGAAAATACTTCTAAATTCATAGCTTTTATACAGGTTTCGGGTAAATTTAAACTTGTCTGCCGCTTTGCCCACCTTTTTATGCAGCCGCCGTATCGATATCACCAACACGTACAGCGTGTACAGCAAAACGATCGCGCAGATCACGTACGCCACGATCGCATACACGTTATGCCCGTAATCCATGACGATCGTCGCGATCGCCAAAGGACAGGCGATAATCGTCGTTGCAAAAGCAAGCGTCGCCACCCACGTCGGCGGATTATTCAGTTGTTTGAAAAATCTCTTCCACTTGCTTTCCTGAGCCATAACGCTCCCCTTGTCTTTTGGTTTTCCTTGTATTTTTTGCCAAACCGCCCGTCTTTTATGCAAGCCGCGCGGCTGTGTTTCCTAATTTTTCTCCGCCTTACAAATCGAATGCGATCGCCGTGATATCGTCGCTGAATTTCCCGCCGCTGAACACGCCGAGCGCCGTTTTCAGTTTCCCGATAAAATCTTCCGCCCCGCGCGATTGCATCAGCACGCTTTCCGTCCGTTCTATCCCGAACAGCTCGCCCTTGGCGTTCATGCACTCGGTCACGCCGTCCGTGAGCAAAACGAGCAAATCTCCCCGTTCAAAGGGCAGCTCCTTTTCCTCGTACGTCGCGTTGTCCACCCAGTTGGAAATGGGCATACCCACCGACTCGATCTCGTGGATACCGAACCGATTTTTGAGCAAGATCGGCGCATTATGCCCCGCCATTACGTAGCGCATTTTGCCCTGCGTTTTATCGATACGCACCGCCGCCACCGTGATATACGAACGCTCGTCTTGGTGCAGTTCGTTAAATTTGACGTTGAGCTTTGAAAGGGCTTTGGCAAGGTCGGGTTCACGCCGATCCAAGCCCGCTTTGACAAACGCCGAAAGCATACCCGCCGAAATCCCCTTGCCCGATACGTCGGCAAGCACGCCGTAGGTATTGCCGTTTAGCTCGTACACGTCGGGCAGGTCGCCGCCAACCCCCAAACAGGGAATATACATAAACGAATAATTCACGCCTCCCATACTCTTGCCCGCAGGCAATAAACGCTGTTGCATTTGCTGCGCCGAAAGCATTTCCCGCTCGATCTCCGTTTGATAGCTCCCGTCCGTGATCCCCAAAAACAGCTTGCCTTTGTTGTCGGCGGGCAGAACGCGTATCCGCAGGGACAGCTTGTCCGTATGCCCCGCGCGCTTGACCGTCGTGTGCAGAGTCTCCGTCTTTTCCGCACGCTCCGCAACCGCCCCTTTCATCGCGCGATAGAACGTGCAATATTCGCACGCGGAATTTTGCCCGCAGGCGTTTTGTTCACGGCAGCCCACCACGTCCGCAAGCGTGCCGCTGGGTTTTACTTCGTCGGAAACGGAACGCCGAAACGCCGCGTTCGTGAATTTCACGCGCAGCTTATCGTCGAACACGAACACCCCCTCGGGCATCGCGTTGAGTATTTTTTTATACGTTCCGTTTTGCATTTTTTGCTCCGTTTGCTTTTACGTGCGTTGCTTGCCGTAAAATCGTCAATAATACATTTTCAAGCCCTTGCCTATTTTCGCTTCAAAGGGCAGGTTGGGATACAATTCCCCGTCAAGCTGTACCGTACAGGGGGTGAGCGGCTCAAAGCGCACGCTTTCGCACAGGAAATGGGTCGTGCGTTTGTATTGCGGCATCTTCCCTTTCATCAACGTCATGAGCGCTTTTAACAGTTGCCATTTGCCCTTGATATGATCGACGACCATGACGTTCATCAGCCCGTCGTTGACCTCGGCAGGCGGGCAAATGGGAATACCGCCGCCGAATTGCGACCCGTTGCACACCGCCGCGAGCAATGCGTCGTGCTTTTCCTCTACGCCGTCGCGATACATCACGATCGCATAGCCCTTAAACACGAAAAAGCTTTTGAGCAGGCTGACGAAATATTTCAGCTTGCCGCGCATTTTACCCTTTTGGCAACGCTCCAACACGTCCACGTCCATACCCAAGCCCGCGACGTTCATACAGCGCCGATCGCCTACCTGCAAATAGTCGATCTCTTTTGGCTCGCCGTTTAAAAACAGCTTTACCGCGTCCTCCGCCTTTAAGGGAATACCCAGCTTTTCCGCAAAGTCGTTTCCCGTGCCGCTGGGAATGAGCGCCACGCAGCATTTGGTCGGGTCGGCGATCCCGTTGAGCGCCTCGTGCAGCGTGCCGTCGCCGCCCAAAACCATGATATTGTTTTCGCCCCGCTCGGTAAGCTCCCGCACGATTTTTTCCGCGTCGCCCGCCGCCGCAGTGGTATGTACCTCGTACTCGATCTGTGCTTGCGCTAACAGCGTTTCCACGGTGCGTAAATTTTTCACGCTACGCTTTTTTCCCGATACGGGATTGACGATTATGTGTTGCATAAATCCCCTTTTTCGTGCTTTTGTAAAAATCTTTGATTTTTTTCTGTAAAACTATTATATAACACTTTGCCAAGAATTGCAATTTATTTTCCGATTTGATATACTTAAAATGTAAAAAAAATCTCGAAAAGGACGGAAAAATGTTTCATTTGTTACCAAACAGCCTGATTGCTTTGGCAAAAATCCTGCCAAAGCCCCTGTATATCGTCGGCGGCGCGGTGCGCGATCATCTCATCGGCTTTGAAAATCAAAGCCCCGATTGGGATATCTGCTCGCCTATGCTCGCCGAGGATTTTGCCGCGCTTGCCACGGCGCACGGGTTCACCGTCCACGCCGTTTATCGCAACACGGGTACGGTCAAATTGCGGGATAGCAAGCGCAACGAGTTTGAATTTTCTTCCTTTCGCTCGGACGAATATGTGCGCGGCGTGCATACCCCGACCAACGTATTTTTTACCGACGATATTACGCTGGACGCGCGCAGACGGGATTTTACCTGCAACGCCGTATATTACGACGTCGCCACGCAAACGTACGTAGACCCCTTGGGCGGTCTTCCCGCCATACGTGAAAAGCGGCTGACGACCGTCGCCCCCGCAAAAAAAGTGTTCGGTGAGGACGGACTTCGGTTGATGCGCCTTGCCCGTCAGGCGGCGCAGCTTGATTTTGCACCCGATAGCGATTGTCTGATCGGCGCAAAGGAAAACGCTGCGCTTATCGACGATATTTCCCCCGAACGTATTTATACGGAGCTGCTTTTTATCCTTGCCGCCGACGAAAAACACGGCGTGGCGGGCGGTGCGTACCGCGGTTTGAGCCTTTTGGACGAGATCGGCGTTTTTGAACGGATATTCCCCGAGCTTGCCTTGGGCAAGGGCATGGCGCAACGGGCGGATTTTCATAAATACGACGTTTTGGAACATTCCTTCCGCGCCGTCAAATACGCTCCGCCTAAGGTGCGCCTTGCCGCGCTTTTGCACGACGTAGGCAAGCCCTTTTGCATGCGACGGGACGGAAAATACCACGCGCACCCGATCGAGGGGGAAATCCTCGCGCGGAATATTTTAAACCGATTAAAAGCGCCGAAAAAGACGGTGGAACGGGTATGCGCCCTTGTCAAATGGCACATGTACGACCTCGATTGCAAAACGAGCGAGCATAAATTGCGCCGTTTTTTGGTAGAGCGTTACGAGCTTTTAGAAGATCTACTGCCGTTAAAGCAAGCGGATTTTTCCGCGTGTATGGACGATCTGCGCGACGCGCCCACCTGTCTGCGTTGGCGGGAATTGCTCGATACCATGCAAAAGGAACACGTGCCCTTTACCTTAAAGGAGCTTGCCGTCAAAGGAAACGACTTGCTTACCCTCGGCATTGCGCCCAAACACGTATCGGCGGTATTGCACGCCCTTTTGATGCATACGGCATGCACGCCTAAGGACAACGAAAAAGAACGGCTCTTGCGCCTTGCCGCGGGCATGGAAAAGGGCTTAAAAGGATAAAGCACCCCCTACCGTGTCTTGTTGAACGTTTTTTACGCCACAGAGAAAGGCGGAACACAAATCTTGTGTTCCGCCGTATTTTTTTACAATTTTTCTACCGTGATACCGTCCTCTATCGACGTTTCGTAAAAGCTTGCCTTGTAGCCGATCGCGTCGTGATATGCCTTTCCGACCCGACGGATAAAGCCGTCCACCTCCGTCTTTTTGACAATGGAAATGGTGCAACCGCCAAACCCCGCGCCGATCATGCGCGAGCCTAAGCACGCCGTCTCTTTTCTGGCAAACGCCGTCAGGGAATCGAGCTCCTTGCCCGTCACCTCGTACAAATCCCGCAGACTGTAATGGCTTTCGTTGAGCAATCTTCCCAGCTCTTCCAAATCTCCCGCCTTTAACGCCGCCACCGCTTTATGTACGCGATCGCATTCCATTACGACGTGCTCTGCACGCTTCGCCACCACGCCCGAAAACAGGTATTTCAATTCGTTAAATTGCTTGGGCGTGATTTCCGCAAGGCATTGCACGTCCGCCTTTGTCTGCAAGGTTTTGAGCGCCGCTTCCACCTCTTGACGACGCACGTTGTACTTGCTTTCCACAAGGCTATGCGGCTTGTCGCAGTTCGCCACAACGAGGCAGTATTCCCCCAAATGCAGGGGGACGTATTCGTACGAAAGGTCGGAACAGTCCAAAAGCACGGCGTGATCCTTCTTGCCCATCGCCGAGGCAAACTGATCCATGATACCGCAATTGACCCCCGCGTATTTGTTTTCCGCACGTTGCGAAAGCAGGGCAAGCTGCACCTTATCGTAGGCAACGCCCGCGTATTCGCTAAACGCCACCGCCGTCGCCACTTCGATCGCCGCAGACGAGGAAAGCCCGCTCCCGAACGGCACGGTGCAATCGTAATACAAGTCGCAACCGACGATCTCCACGCCCGTTTCCTGTAAATAATAGGCAACTCCCGCCTGATAATTCCCGATTTTTAAATCCTTATAGCTATCCAGCTTATCGGTGCAAAGCTCCACAATGCCGTCGATACCGCGAAACGCAAGGCGAACCGTCTTTCCGCCCGTTTTGCGCGCGTATACGTTACAGCGCAGGTTGAGCGCCGCAGGAAAAACCTTTCCGCCGCAATAATCGATATGCTCTCCGATCACGTTAATTCTGCCCGCCGCCGTAAACAAATCGGTCGGCTCTGCCCCAAACACGTCCTTAAACGCCTGTATTCCTTCCGTCTTCGTCATCTGAATACTCCTTATTTGTTTCGGAAACGCCCGCAACCGCGCCCGTTTCCGTAATTTTTCCACGTTTTCTGGTAAAATACCAAGCCAAAAGATAAATAACCCCGCCCACGATCAACAATATCGCAATCAGCTGCGACGGCGTTAAAAAGGGAATAACCGTTTTCCCACGCTCGTCCGCGCGGAAATATTCGATGATAAACCGCCAAATCCCGTACGCGATCATGTACACGGGCAAGAGCGGCGTTTGCCGTCTGCTTTCCCCGCGTTTTGCCCCACGCAAATACAGCCACAAGAGCACGCCCGCCAAGGCAAACAAGAAAATCGCCTCAAACAGCTGAATGGGCACTACGTTCACCTTATCATAGCACACGCTCTCCACGCAAACGTCGTAATGGGGCACGCCGTACCACCCGTCCGTGATCTTGCCGTAGCAACACCCGCCCAAAAGACAGCCGATACGTCCAAAGCCGTGCGCCATAGGAACAAGCACCGCCGCGATATTCGCCACGCAGGGAAATTGCTTTTTCGCCTCGTCGTACAATTTCAAGGGCTTTGTCAATACGAACCACATGAGCAAAAACGCGCCCGCGCCGACGATCAAGCCGCCGTAAAAGGTCAGCCCCGCGTTCAAGGAAAATTTCCCCGTTTCTAAAAAGTCGTAAAAGGATTGAAAAAGCGCCGCGCCGAGCAATCCAAATAAAATCGCCGTGACGGCAGATATCACCAGTTGCCTTTGCAGAGGAATACTAAACCCCGCCTTTACCGCCATTTTATCCGCCAAAAAGAGCGCCGCCACCATACCGATCACTAGGCACAGCTCGTATGCGTGTATACCGAGGAAAATTTCGTGGGGATACATGGTTTGCTCCATTTGCGTTTTGGGATAATGACATTATACAATATCCGCAAGTTTTTGTCAACGCTACGCCGTAAAAAACACCGTACAAAAAATTAAAACCGTGCCCTTTTCGACACGGTTAAAATTTGCGCCAAACATACAGCCAACGAATCACAACGCTTGCACGTTCACTGCGCGGAGTTTTTCGGGATTTTTGGGATCGGGTTCTGTTTCATACGAAACCTTTTGCCCTTCCTTTAATCTCCTGTACC
>JAFTQY010000062.1 GCA_017462505.1 Clostridia bacterium | reverse complement strand
TGACTCCTGCAAAGCTACCTTATGGCACACGCAAACAATCCGCTTAGAGCTGCTACATTCCTGTCCTGACACGGTTCACGGCATTACGTTGCATAAGACCTTGCGATCAACGTTCCTTACGGCGCGCAAACCTTCCATAAACCCCGTCGGGAAAGGCATTCGGCTCTGCTATAGCGGATTGCAGATACAGGGTGCCGCTAACTCCCCGCCTACGCGCAGCCTAATTATTATACACCATTTTCAATCGGAAAGCAACCGTTTTTGCACCGATTTTTCACGGCGTTTGCGTTTGAAACGTGAAAGATTTTGTCAAAACTCTCTTTTTGGTTATTTTTACCGACGGAACGGTTGACAAAAATCGACAAAAAAGTGTATAATAAAAGAAGATAAAAGGTGGTGGAATTATGGCAAAAGATTGTACGCATAATTGTTCCAGCTGTTCGTCAAACTGCTCGTCCAGAAAGGAAGAAAGTTTGCTCAAACAGCCGCATAAAAAATCAAAGATCAAGAAGGTTATCGGTATCGTCAGCGGCAAAGGCGGGGTGGGTAAATCGCTTACTACGTCCTTGCTCGCCTCGTACGCGCAAAAGCAGGGCTTGTCCGTCGGGATCATGGACGCGGACATCACGGGGCCGTCCATTCCCCACATGTTCGGGGTGACCGAGCGTATCACGGGCGACGAAAACGGCATCAATACCGTACTTTCCCCCTCGGGTATGCAACTGGTTTCGATGAATTTGTTGCTTGATGAGGATACGTCCCCCGTCATTTGGCGCGGAATGGTGATTTCAGGTACGGTCATGCAGTTTTGGACGGACGTGATTTGGAAGGACGTCGATCTGCTCTTTATCGACATGCCCCCTGGAACGGGCGACGTGCCCCTGACCGTGTTCCAAAGCATACCCATTTCGGGCATCGTGATCGTGACCACGCCGCAGGACCTTGTAAAAATGGTCGTGGAAAAGGCGGTGAACATGGCGAAGATCATGCACGTTCCCGTGCTTGGTCTGGTGGAAAATATGAGCTATCTCGTCTGCCCCGATTGCGGTAAAAAGATGGAAATTTTCGGGCATAGCAAGGCAGAAGAGATCGCCGCGGAATACGGCATTCCCGCCGTGGCAAAAATGCCGCTGGACGAAAACATTTCCAAGCTTGCCGATCAAGGCAGAATAGAAGATTACGACGGCGGGGCGCTTGCCGACGTGTTCAAATCGATTGAAAAAGCGCCGTTGAAAATAGAACAATAAAAACTTTACACGGAAGATAAAACGATGGGATACCGAGCGGAAAAGGAAAAAACGGAGAGAAAACGAAAAATTCTCAAACGGATACTGCTGGGTGTCCTTTTGCTTTGTATTGTGGGGCTTGCGATCTTTTCGGCGATCGTGCCGCCCGTCACGTGGAAATATTACGTAAATCTGCCCAAAATCAGCCGTCGCGGCGAGGGGGAACTGCGTATTCATTTTATTGACGTGGGGCAGGGCGATTCCACACTCATAGAACTGCCCGACGGCAAGATCATGCTCATTGACGGCGGCAACAGCGCGAAACCCACCAAGAAAAAAGTTTTGCGTTATTTAAACGCTTTAAAAATCGATACCATCGATTATCTTGTCGTCACGCACGCGGACGTCGATCATTGCGGCAGCTTGAACGAAGTTGTCAAATACAAGGGGGTACGTAACGCGTTCTTGCCCTTTTGCGAGATAGAGGACGGCAGCGAATACGCGCGCTTGTACGATACCTTGATGAAAAGTAATTGTAGCTGGGCGTACGGGTCGAGCAAGGTGCAAAACCTCACGTCGGCAAACGAAAAATACCCTTACAGCGCGGCGTTTTTATATCCGCACAGCGACTACGTGAACGAGGGGCTAGAATCGGGGGAATTCCCGTCGGATAATATGGATAATTACTACTCCTCGGTGGTATATTTGGAATACATGGGCATACGTACCTTGTTCACGGGGGATATTCCGAAAGAGATCGAGGCGGAAATCAAGAAAACGGACGAGAGCGGCTTGTATGCAAACATAGGCGCGTCCTTGCGCGGTTTGGACGTTTTGAAGGTTTCTCATCACGGCAGTAAAGACGCAAACAGCAAGGAATTTCTGGATTATACCGCGCCGAAAACAGCTGTGATTTCTTGTGGAGCAAACAATACATGCGGAAACCCGTCCGAGACGGTGCTGGCTCGGTTGAACAACGTCGGGGCGCAGGTATACCGCACGGACGTGCACGGAAATATCATGATCACGATCCCTTCCGACGGCAGTCCGTACACCGTGACAACGGTGTAAAAAACGCAATACTTTTCATAAAAAAAGGTATGTACTTTTTAAAATGTATATGCTATAATACAGCAAATAAAAATCGTTTCAGGAGGAAACTATGGCATTTTCTAAGGACTTTTTATGGGGAGCGGCAAGCGCGTCCCATCAGGTGGAGGGCGCGTATCTCGAAGACGGTAAAACGCTGAATATTTGGGACGCTTTTGCAAAAGGACACGTGCAAAACGGCGACGACGGCAAAGTGGCTTGCGACCATTATCACCGCTATAAAGAGGACGTTGCGCTGATGAAAAAGCTCGGCTTGAAAAGCTACCGTTTTTCTATCAGCTGGGCGCGTATTTTTCCCGACGACAGTGGTAAGGTCAACGAAAAAGGCATGCAATTTTACATAAATCTCGTGGACGAGCTGATCAAAGCGGACATCGTGCCCATGTGTACCCTGTATCATTGGGATATGCCCATGTGGTTGTTTGATAAAGGGGGCTGGGAAAAGGAAGAAAACGTAGAATATTTCGTGCAATATGCCGAGGCATGCGTAAAGGCGCTTTCGGATAAAATCGAGTACTGGTTGACCTTTAACGAGCCTGAATGTTTTATCCCTGCGGGATACGAAAGCGGTGCGCACGCTCCGTTTTTACAGCGTCCCGACGAGGTGGTAAAGGCGGTTACGCGCAACGTAATGCTGGCGCACGGTAAGGCGGTTATGAAAATGCGCGAAGTGGCAAAACGCCCCATTAAAATCAGCACGGCGCAGGCGGCGTGCGTGACTTCGCCCGTAAACGAAACGCCCGAGGAAATTGAAAAGGCGAGGGTTTCTACTTTTGAAACGGACAGACCATATTTCTGTTCTTGGTGGGCGGACCCCGTATACCTTGGCAAGCGTCAGGTGGGGACGGATTATTTAAGCGACGAGGATTTGAAAATTATCCATCAGCCGTTGGATTTTTATGCGTTTAATATGTACAACGCGGACGGGTACGGCGCGCCGAAATACGAATCGAATCCTCGCGCGTATCCCGGTTTCCCCTGTACGGCAATGGATTGGCACATTACGCCCGAATGTCTGTACTGGGGAGCGCGGTTCTGTCACGAAAGATACGGCTTGCCGATCATGATCACCGAAAACGGTATGGCGAATATCGATTTTATGATGTTGGACGGTCAGGTGCACGATCCGCAACGTATCGACTACGTGCACCGTCATTTGCTCGGGCTTAGACGGGCGACGGACGAGGGCGTGCCCGTGCTTGGATATCAATACTGGTCGATTATGGACAATTTTGAATGGGCGATGGGGTACAGCCGCCGCTTTGGGTTGATCTACGTGGATTATCCCACGGGCGAAAGAACGTTGAAGGATTCGGCATACGACTATGCGGAAATCATCAAGAGTAACGGCGAAAATCTTTAATGATCGCGACACGTCCCCCGTCAAATGCTGGTTTTATTAAAAAAAGAGGTAAGGTAAAATGAATAAATTCGGCATGTTTATCCATTGGGGTATTTATGCGGCGACGGGCTTGCACGAGCAGGCTTTGGCGCGGTACGATATTCCTTTTGATGAATACGATAAGTTGGTCGAAAGCTTTAATCCGACCGAATACGACCCCGAAGAATGGGTGTTGCTCGCTAAAAAAGCGGGTATGCAATATATCTGTTTTACGGCAAAGCACCATGACGGTTTTTGCATGTGGGACACGAAATATACCGATTATAACGTGATGAACACGCCCTATAAAAAGGACGTTTTAAAGATGCTTTCGGAGGCTTGCGCGAAACACGGTATGCGCCTTTCGCTCTATTATTCCAACCCCGACTGGCATCACGAAAACGGATATAATCAATTTTCCACCCATCAATGGAAATCCCGTTATCCCGAACGTGCGGACACGGTCAAATACCGCGAATACGTTAAAAATCAGCTCCGCGAGCTGTTGACGGGGTATGGCAAAATCTACACGCTGTTTTGGGATATCCCGCCGCATATCGTGGACGAAAGCATGAACGCGTACGTGCGTTCTCTGCAACCCGATATTTTGATCAACGACCGCGGTTGGGATAAGGGCGATTTTTCCACGCCCGAACGGGACGTGCCCGACGGCGAGCGTTTTGAACGCATGACCGAGGCATGTCAATCGGTGGGCGAGCAGGCGTGGGGCTACCGCGCGGACGAGGATTATTTTTCCGTGCGTTTCTTGACCCAAAGTATTGATAAAATTATGGCGATGGGGGGCAGTTATTTGCTCAACGTAGGACCTATGGCAAACGGCAAAATTCCGCAAAGGGCGCGGGACGTGCTCGAACGAGTGGGGGATTGGTACGTTCGCATGGGCGGCGCGTTGGAAGATCACGAGCCTTATCCGTCCTTGATCCGTTTACAACACACGCCCTGCGTGGCAACGGTAAAAAACGGCAAGACGTATTTGCATTTGTACGAGGGCGTTATTTCGTCGTCGATCAATTTTGAGGCCGCGCCCGCCTTTGTGCCCAAATCCGTACGGCTAGTCAACGACGGCAGAGCGCTTGGCGTACGTTTCGGTATGTTGCCCGGTTGGGGCGGCGCGCACGGCAGGGCAAACGGTCCGTTCCTGTCTATTACCAATATTCCCTGCGACGAGTTTGAAAACGAGCCGCTCATCATCGAAATCGACTGGTAATACAAACGAATAACGCAAACAAAAACGCAGAACGTAGGGGTACGTTCTGCGTTTACGCTTTATTTTGCGCTGATTTATTCTTTTTCTTGCACGTTCTTTTTTACCCAAATTTCCTGCGGCGTTTTGCCGTAAAAGGCTTTGCACGCGCGGTAGAAAGCGGTGTAGGTATTAAAACCGACCAGCTGGCTCACTTCGTTTGGCTGAATGCCCGAAATAAGGTAGGCGTGCGCCGCCTGCAAACGCTTTTGCATAAGATACGTCTTGGGCGCCATGTTCAACTTCTTGTTAAAAATCTCGTACATATACGACGGGCTGATAAACAGCGCGTTGGAAATTTCGCGGATATTTTTGATTGTCGACCAGTTAGAATCGATATATCCAAGAGCATTTTTTAAAATATTCTCTGCCGTGTCGACCGCTTGCGTGGTGGAATTCTTTTCCATAAAACAGATATACAGCAGCTCCCGCACCAAAGCCTCGGCAAGCGGCGGGAATATTTTCATCGGCAAGATTTTGGAATATTCTTTATACCGCTCAATCCAAGGGAGTAAGTGCTTGCGGACGTTTACGTTGATGATGCCGCTTTCGCCGAAGAACTCCTTCGCAAGTTTATCAAAGTTTTCGTTGGGGGTAATATGCATTACAACGCGTTCGTACGGGGTTTCGCCGAGGATATGAACGCCGTAATAGGACATAGCGGGATTGTAGCAAACGTCGCCCGGTTGCAAAAGGTGTTCGCTAGTGTCGGTTACCATTTTACAATTTCCCGAAAGGAAAATAAGAAGCTGGTGTTGCTCGTTGGTGTGCCGAAAAAACTTATATGCGACAGGGTCAAGGCACATTGGGTTTCTCGCAAACGAATGCGAAAAAAATATGCTGTTGGACGGCACATATTCCTGTTTATCCAAGTACATAGGTGCTGGTTGAAAATTGTCCATGATTTTATTACCGCCTTATCGTGTAAACGGATTATAGCACGAGCGTAAAAAAAATGCAATACTAATTTTTTGATTGTGGAAAAAATGCAATAGTTTTTGTAAAAAAAGCCATTTACAATCGTGCGCAAGCGTAGTATAATGTGGGCAAACAAAATGAGGAGGGATTTTGGCTTTTTATGAAGAAACAGAGGCAAGGTTTGAAGGTTTTATCTTTGATAATGGGCTTGTCTGTGCTTTTTTCGGTCGGTTGCGGCGGCAAAGGCGGTGGGCATACCCATATTTTCGATCAGGAAGTGCAAACGGAAACTTACTTAAAAAACGAGAAGAGCTGTACGGAAGCAAAGCAATACTATTATAGCTGTTCTTGTGGAGAAAAAGGCGAAGAAACGTTTTCAGTCGGGGTGAAGGGTACGCACAGCTACACGGCGAGTGTGGCGGAAGAGAAGTACGTAAAAACGCCCGCGACTTGTCAAAAGCAAGCGACCTATTATATGTCCTGCGTCTACTGCGGACGGTCGAGTAATTCTAATTCGTTGACCTTTACGGGCGGCGAGCTCGGCGATCACGATTACTCGAAAAAAGTACCCAGCGAAACCTATTTGGTGACGGAGGCGACGTATGAGGCGGCGGCGACCTATTACAAATCCTGCGCGTGCGGTTTGGCGGGTACGGAAATCTTTTCCTACGGCGATCGGTTGCGTGATTTGACGGAAGAGGAACAGGAGGGCTATAAGCCCGTATCGCTGACGATGTCGATCTACGATCCCGCAAATTCCGTTTACGGATTTACCTACAACACGCAGAAAGAGCCCTTGCGCCCCGTGCTCCAAATTGAAAAGGGGAATACCCTGACGGAGAACGCGCAGCAGGTCGGCATTGTCTATTCAAAATGGAGCTCGTACGATAAAAATGAGGCGGACGAAGACTATTTGATTTACTATTACGTATCGAAGGCGGAGGTTGAATTAGAGCCATTAACCACCTATACGTATCGCGTTTACGACAAATATGCGGGCGTGGGAACAGAGCCCGTGACCTTCCAAACCAAGGACACGAAAGCCACGTCGTTCTCGTTCTCGCACATGAGCGATTCGCAAAGCTCGCCCAGCACGGGCGCGTATTTAAACGCGGTCCTCAGCCAAGTCAACACCGATTTTATTTTACATACGGGCGATATCGTCGAGTATTCCAAATACGAATACGAATGGACGGATATGCTGCACAGTAATTTTGAATATCTGTCCAAAATCCCCATGATGGCGCTGCCGGGCAACCACGACACGACGTACAAAGCGGGTTATAGCGAGCTGACAAAGCATTTCAACAACAAGATCCCGCAACAGGCGTCCACGGTAACGGGGTATTATTACAGCTTTACGTACGGCAATGTGAAATTTATTATGCTCAATACCAACAATAACAGTAGCGGCGCTTTGGACGTGGAACAGTACAATTGGCTGATTAACGAGCTGGAAAACAACGACAGCGATTGGACGATCGTCGGAATGCACGCGCCTTTGTACGCAATCGGACAATGGGGGGCAAATCCCGAGAAAAACCAACAGAGCATAGCGCTCCGTGCACAGCTCAAAGGCATTTTCGCAGAGTACGGCGTTGATCTTGTATTGCAGGGTCACGACCATTTGATTTCGCGCACCAACCCGATCGATAAGGACGGCAACCCGACCACGGAAACGTGGCAAACGGAGGGCGGGGTCGAGTATTCCGTCGATCCCAGCGGCGTTATTTACGTTATGGACGGTATGGTAGGCTCGAATTCCAAGAGCGTAGTGGGCGTTGAAGAGGGCATCTACAAATACGCACAGACCTCGCCCTCGCGTACTTGGGCGGATATTACGATTGACGGCGATACGCTCACGTATGAGGTGAAGAATTACGGCGGTAGCTTAAACACCCTGCAAAAGTGGGGCATCAAAAAGTCGGCGTAATAGCGAGTAACGCCAGCTAAAAAGCCTGTAAAAATGGGCGAAAAACAGAATAGTATAAACAGCTCTTTTTTGATCTGCGGATCAGGAAAGAGCTGTTATTTTTTTTGCTTGAAAATACTTGTCCGCGCGCGCATAATACGCGCGCGCGATAAAAAGCGTGCCGCCACATGCCCCGAAAAATAGTTAAAAACAGTAAAAAAAACAAAAAAAGGTAAAAATGCAATACAAAAAACGTAAATAAGGAAAAAACGCAATCGACTGTGTTAAAAAATATATTGACAGATATTTTTTTTTATTATATAATAAAGTAATCAAAATAGGGGCGTATTCTGCCCTTTTGAAAACAAAAATGTGCTGAAAAATTTCACGGCACAAAACATAAGGATAATCATGAAAAAAATTTGTTTTTTGATACTTTCGATGTTGTGCATCATTGTATTTACCGCTTGCAATGTGAACAACGTGGACATTGATATCAATTTGAATAGCGGACAATCGGTAAGCAGTTCGGAAGAGATTAGCGCCGAGGAAAGCGAGAGTTCGAGCGAGGAGATTAGCTCTGAGGAAAGCGAAAGTTCGAGCGAGGAGATTAGCTCCGAAGAAAGCGAGAGTTCGAGCGAAGAGGTTAGCTCCGAAGAAAGCGAAAGTTCGAGCGAGGAGATTAGCTCCGAGGAAAGCGAGAGTTCAAGCGAAGAGGTTAGCTCCGAAGAAAGCGAAAGTTCGAGCGAAGAGGTTAGCTCTGAGGAAAGTGAAAGTTCGAGCGAGGAGATTAGCTCTGAGGAAAGCGAAAGTTCGAGCGAAGAGGTTAGCTCCGAAGAAAGCGAAAGTTCGAGCGAAGAGGTAAGCTCTGAGGAAAGCGAAAGCTCGGAAGAAGAAAGTGACACGACGGTTACGGAAGGAAGCGGCTGGGTTGATATCGAATTCCCCCGCCCGCAGTAAAAGGAAATCCGTTCCCAGTCATTGCGGGTAGAGCCAAAGCAAAACGCGGCAATCCCGCAAAAACAAAGCTGAGATCGCCACGCCTAGCGGCTCGCGATGACAAGAGAGTGTCATTGCGAAGGAGCGGTAGCGACTGCGGCAATCCCGCATAAAACAAACAATTAATACGGCGCAAGGTCGAAAAAAATGAGCCCCATGGGGCTATTTGCTGTGTCCACACAGCAAATAAAAGATTTATCTGGACTTGTATAACAACCTTGTCATTGCGAAGGAGCGGTAGCGACTGCGGCAATCCCGTAGAAAATAATCCCATAAAAACAACGCTAATGTATTACGTTTACATTTTAACAAACAAAACGCACAGTGTTTTATATACAGGAATTACGAATGATTTGGTTAAGCGCGCAGCTGAACACAAACAAAAGATTGATGCTAATTCGTTTACAGCGCGCTACAATGTAAATCAATTGGTTTTTTACGAAACAACGACGGATGTGACGGCAGCGATTGCACGGGAAAAACAAATCAAAGCTGGGTCGCGAGCGAAGAAAATTGCATTGATCGTTGAAAAAAATCCGAATTGGTTTGATTTAGCGGAAGACAAATAGAGCTGAGATTGCCGCGCTCGTGATACTCGCTCGCGATGACAAGAGAGCTGTCATTACGAGGAGCGAGAGCGACGAAGTAATCTCGTATGAAATAGAGCCGAGATTGCCGCGCCTACTGCGTAGGCTCGCAATGACAGGAAAGAGATCGCCACGAACGCATGCGCGTTCTCGCGATGACAAGAGAGCTGTCATTACGAGGAGAGAGAGCGACGAAGTAATCTCATATGAAATAGAGCCGAGATTGCCGCGCCTACTGCGTAGGCTCGCAATGACAGGAAAGGCAAAAAAAGGAAATCCCGTTACGGCGTGGAAAAACGCGCTTAGGACGTATACATAGATAAAACAATCAAATAAAGCACGGTCGCACCTCCTTTTCCGAAGACTTCGGGCGAGGTGGCGCGCCACCTGTCGGTTGATCTCAACCGACAAAAGAACCTTAATAGGAAAAAAATTATTGAGCCAGAAGTTCACAAGAAAAGGAGGACGAAAGTATGGCAAGTATACTGGAACTGGAGCGTTCATTGTATGAAGCTCCGAAAATCGACGTGATAGAATTCACGGCGAAGGACATTGTCTGTCTTAGCACCAGCAACATCAACGGTGAAGGTGGTGGCGAATTTGACGGCAATTGGGACATCTAAGGCAAAGGAGGACAAGAAGATGAAGAAAATTTTTAAGAAATTCGGTTTATCTTTGGCGGCGTTGGCTTGCGTAACGTGTGCAGGCGTTGGCGTTGTCATGAGCTCTTCCAACTCCGCGTCCGAGGTACAGGCGGATATCGCGGCGAGCGATTATTACGTTTCGGGCGCAGGCGTGCGTTTGGTCAACGACGCAAACGGTACGGGTCTTCGTTTCCACACGAATATTTCGGTGGCTGAGTACGGCGAAATCCTTTCGTCGGGTACGTTGATCATTCCCGAAGTGCGTTGTGACGGCAACCTGACGTTGGACGATTTGAACAACTCCGACGTAAAAACCCGTCCCGTTCACGTTGTAACGAAGGGTGAGGATAAAAACGGCAATCCCGTAGATTTGTGGTACGACACCACGGTAGGCGATACACCGATGAAGAAATCGACTGTATATCTCTACAATATTCCCGAAAGCTCGTACGGCGCGCGTATGGTAGCGGTTTCGTACGTAACGACGGGCGAGGGTACGTTCTACACGCCGACTGCACCTAATACGTCTATTTCGGACGTAGCAAAATCGGCGCTGAACAACGCGAGCTTGACCGACGCGCAAAAGGCACAGGTATCGCCGTACGTTGTCGACGAAGTTACGGTGACCTATAACATGCCCAACGGTAGCACGCAGACCGAAAAGGTGGCATACGGGTCGCAATTAAGCGGTCCTACGTACAATACAGATACATACGTATTGTCAGGGGCAACCGATCAATACGGCAACCAAATCAACTTTGCTGATTACGAGGCGACCTTGCCTGTAAACCTCGACGTTGTATTGGCGACGAAAACGACCGTTGTAACGCAGTGGATTAAGGACTGTTACGCTGCTACGGCAGTAGAACGTGCATTTGTAAACGGTTCGACGGCGACGACGGTAACGGAAGGAATCCCCAACGGTTATTCGTCCGTACTGAAATTGGATTGGTATAGCGGCAGTACGGCAATGTGGGACCTCGACAATGGTAACCGCGATTTGTACCGTGTTTGTTTCGACAATACCGATCTTTCCTCTTATGACAAAGTAACGTTCGCCATGAAATTAGAAACGAACGGCGACGCATATATCGCGACGAAAAACGGTGGGACTAATTTCGGTGCAAACGTATGGCTGTATTTTGAATTAGTCCAAACCTCTGCGAACGTTTGGACTGTTACCATTACGAATACGGCAGGCGAGATTCTTTATACGACCGAAGGCTTGGTTAGAAACAGCAACGGATTTAACAAGAACGTAGATTCAATAGGTCCTTTGCTGTTCTGTGCATACTCGACCACAGCGGACGCGCCGAAGCTCGTCGTACGCTGTCCTTCTTCGACGACGGATATGACGGCAAGTATTTACATGACGGAAGTTATCGGTTACGTTAATGTGCCTGATTTCGATCCCGAAATTTCCGAAGACGCGGAAATCCTTTGGAACCACGTTTGGAACGCCTATTATTTCACGGGCGGCGCAGGTGCAGAAGGCGCTTACTCTGAAGAAGCGGCTCCCGACGGCTATTCGTACGTAAGTGAATATTCTTTCGTAGGCGGCGACTTCCCTAAGACGGGTCACCTGAACAATTCGGACGTTAGCGATTACAGCGATCTGTATTTTGC
>JAFTQY010000061.1 GCA_017462505.1 Clostridia bacterium | reverse complement strand
TATTCGGTATGCTTGTCATACCGAGCGGAGCAACTTTGTTGCGAAGTCGAGCGTATCCCCACCTCTTTGTCATACCGAGCGGAGCAACTTTGTTGCGAAGTCGAGCGTATCCCCACCTCTTTGTCATACCGAGCGGAGGCGTTAGCCGTAGTCGAGCGTATCTCTTTATAAATCTTTACCGCACTTATTCACTTTTCACTCTTACTTATTACTTTTTTGAGATACACTCCACTCGCTTCGCTCGGTCGGTATGACAAATTTCAAATCGCTTTACTATTAAAAATCCATCGCTGATTTTTTTCTGCGATGGATTTTCTTCTTTACGCCTTTAATTTTGCGATCATTGCCGCGCGGTCCTCCGCCTTAAATACCGCGCTGCCCGCGACGATCACGTTTGCGCCCGCCGCCTTGATCTCTTCCACGTTTTCCGCCGTTACGCCGCCGTCGATCTCCAAGTCGATATCCTTGCCGCTCTCGTCGATAATCGCGCGGATCTCCCGCAGCTTATCCAGCGCCGACGGAATAAATTTCTGCCCGCCAAACCCGGGAAAAACGCTCATGACCAGCACCATATCGCACAGCAAGATCACGTCGCGGATCTTATCCACAGGCGTATCGGGGTTGATGACCGCCCCGCATTTTACCCCCGTCGATTTGATCAGCTCCAACACCTCTTTCAGGTTATCTTGACAAGCCTCGTAGTGCACGGTGATAATGTCCGCGCCCGCCTTGGCAAAGCGTTCCACGTACTTTTCGGGATGCACGATCATCAAATGGCAATCGAGGGGCAAGCTCGTCACCTTGCGGATATCCTCCACCATTTTGATACCGAACGTGATATTGTTGACGAACACGCCGTCCATCACGTCGCAATGCACCACGTCCGCGCCGCATTTTTCCAAGGATTGTACCTCTTCGCCCATTTTTGCAAAGTTTGCCGACAAAATAGACGGCGCAATTTTTACGTTTTTCATTTGTTTTCTCCTTTAATTTTCTGTGGTTTCGCTTGTTTCTTCCAAATAACTCGCGCGGAGCTGTCCGCACGCGCCCCCGATATCCACGCCGATCTGACGGCGCAAAGTCGCCGAAAGTCCGCCCTTTTCCAGCATACCCAAAAACCGATACGCCTCTTTATCCCCCAACGCCTTTAAATCGCGCTCTTTGACCTCGTTCAAGCGGATCAAATTGACGTGGCAGGGCTTGCCTTTGAGCAGATCGATCAGGGCTTTTGCGTGCGTTTCGTCGCAATTTTCCCCTTCGATCAGCGTGTATTCAAAATAATATCTTCTGCCCGTTTTCTTAAAATAATACTCGCAGGCTTTTAATATCTCGCTGATTTTATACGCTTTGGCAACGGGCATTGTCCTAGCGCGCGTTTCGTCGTCCGTCGCGTGCAAAGAAACGGTAAGATTTAAGGGAATTCCCTCGTCCGCAAGGCGGTACATTTTGGGTACGATCCCGCAAGTGGAAAGGGAAATGTTCCGCGCGCTGATACAAAGCCCGCCCTCTGCCGTAACGTTTCGCAAAAACCGCAAAACCTCGTCGTAATTATCGAGCGGCTCGCCACTGCCCATGAGCACGACGTTGGTGACGGCGCGCGCCTCTTTGCCCTGCCCCGCCGCGTCGCGCTTATGCAGAGCGTTGACCACCAAGATCTGCGACAAAATCTCGCCCGCGGTCAAATTGCGAATCAGCCCGCCCAAGGTCGAGGCGCAAAATTTACAGCCCATACGGCAGCCCACCTGCGTAGAAACGCATTGCGTATAGCCGTATTTGTATTTCATCAACACGCCCTCGACAAGGTTACCGTCCGCGTACTCGAACAGGTATTTTTCCGTGCCGTCCGCAGAATAAAAGGTTTCCTTTATCTTGACGGGCGCGTTTTCGTATTCCTCGCAAAGCCGCTCTTTAAAGGCTTTGGACAGCGAAGTGATCCCGTCGATCGACTTGCCCTGCATCAAGCCCTCGTACAGCTGTTTTGCACGGAATTTCTTTTCGCCGAGCGAAAGCACCAGCTCTTCCAGTTCGGCATAGGTTAGATCTTGCAGAATTTTTTTCATAATGTTTTTGTTAATTTACATATATAGAAACCAGCGCCGTACGCCGTGTCGGGCAAAAATTGTAATCCATATTTTTTACAATCATGCGCCAAAGGACTTTGCAATTTTTCCACCGTAAATTCGGGGTGATTTTTTAAAAACGCCCCTACCGTTTCGTCGTTTTCGCATTGAAAGAGCGAGCAGGTGGAATAATACAGCGCGCCGCCCTTTTTCACATAACGGCAAACCGCGTCTAAAATTGCCCGTTGGGTCTTTGCCAGCGCGGCAAAATCCTCTTTTTTTCTAAACAGCTTGATATCGGGATTTTCGCTGAGCGTGCCGTACCCCGAACAGGGCGCATCGCACAAAACGGCGTCGAATTTTTCCTCGTACGCGCTATCGAACACCGCGCTGTCCTTTTGCATTTCCGTCACGTTTTCCACGTGCATACGCCGTTTGTATTGCCCGATCAGCTCCACGCGGTGCTCGTGCAATTCAAAGGACGTGACGTGCCCGCACTTCGTCGCCAAAAGTACGGACTTCCCGCCCGGCGCGGCACAACAATCGAGCAAGCTCTCGCACGGGGAAACGCAGTTGCAAATGGCGATACTGCCCACCGATTGAAAGGTATATTCGCCCTTATCAAACCCCTCGTCACGCACAAAATTTTCAAAGATATAATTCCCGTCAAACGGCGTTTTAATATGCGCTTTTTGCACGTATTTTTCTGCGCCCAACACAAAGCGCACGGACACGCCCGCGCTTTTTGCCGCCGCTATTTTTTCCGCCCTGTCGCCATATTCTTTTATCAGCATTTCCAAGGCAAATTGCGGATAGGAAAGGGCGATGGCTCTGCCCTGCAAGCCCTTAGACAATGCGTTATCCACCGCGTTTTTATCAAATCTGCGCAAAAATGCGTTGACGAAACCGCTCACGCCGCTCTTGCCCAGTTTTTTGCACAGATCGACCGCACAATCGGTGATCATATACCGCTTTTTGTCCATAAAAAGGAGCATGTACAGCGAAATTTTTAAAATCGTCCGCACGGCAAGCTTTGGCGCTTTGGGCGCGTAAAAGCGGATACAATGATCGAAATACCCGTCGTTTTCCAGCACGCCGTACACGATCTTCACCGTACGGGAGCGATACTGCTCTTCTATGTACGTGTCCGCGATCGCCTGTTTGACGTGCGCGCCGTCCGAATAGATCTTCGTCAAAATTTGAAAGGGATCGTAAACGGGGTTCGTCAGCATGCAAACACCTGCCCTTTTTGTACTTTTCTGCCGTTGATAAGATCTCCTCCCGACATGCGTTTCCCGCCCGCAAGCTGCACTTCCGTCAGCTTGATAACGCCGTCCGCACATTTGACGAGCAAGCCCCTCTTGGGCTTATCGGAGAGCACTTCGCCGATCTTCGCCGCCGCAAACGCCGCGTTTTCTTCGTCTGACAATACCGCCCTTTCCGCGCGGTAAATATTCAGCTTATTTTCGCCCAAAATCGCGTAAGAAACGGGCGCTGGGTTCATTCCCCGAACGAGGTCCACAAGCTCGTTTACTGGGCGATTAAAGTCGATTTTTGCATGTTCCTTGTTGATCTTTCTAACGACCTGCACACCGTCTTTTGCCTGCGGCGTCAAAACGTAATTTCCGCTCTTGATTTTCGCAAGCGCGTCCACAATAAGGTTTGCCCCTATCACGGAAAGACGGTCGGATAATTCGCCGTAGGTTTCCGTTTCGGATATCGGCGTTTCGGCTACGCACAGCACGTCGCCGCTGTCAAGCCCCAGCTCCGTTTTCATAATGGAAACGCCCGTTACGGTTTCGCCGCTAATAATACAGCTTTGAATGGGCGAAGCGCCGCGGTATTTGGGCAACAGCCCCGCGTGGATATTCCAAACGCCTTTGGGGAAAGCGTCCAAAACCGCCTGCGTTAAAATTTGCCCGTATGCGCAGGTCACCAAAATATCGCCGCCGAGCGCCTTTACTCCGTCGATCTCGTCGCGGATTTTTTCGGGCTGTAACACGGGGATATCGTAGGAAAGCGCCAACGTTTTAACGGGGGGCGGGGTCAAAATCGCTTTGCGACCCTGCGGCTTGTCCTGTTGGGTGATCACGCCGACGACCTCGTAGCCGTTTTCTATGATATTTTTCAAGGGGGCTACCGCGAAATCGGGCGTGCCTGCAAAAACGATTTTCATGTTTGCTCCTATGCAAGATAATCTTGCAATGATTTGACTTCGTCATGATTTGGCAAGATACTCTTGCAGCTAATCTTACAACCTTATCCAACGTGTGTGCAAAAATCTTCGCATTGGTTTGAGTGCATAGCCGACCGCATATCTTGCCATGATTTGAAAACCTTTGGTTTTCATGAATTGCCGACTTCATCGGCATTATTGTAATATTTCCACAATGCAAAACATGGTTTTGCAATTCATGCGCCAAAGGGCGCAATTCATGTTCGATAGAACAATTCATGCACTAACAGTGCAATTCATTGTTTTACGCTTTCTCTATATGCGTTGCTTTATCTATATACAAAACCCCGTCCAGATGATCCAGCTCATGGCAGATCGCGCGCGCGAAAAAGCCCTTTGCCTTGACCGTCTGCTGTTGTCCGTTTCTGTCCTGATAAACGACGGTGACCTTCATCGGGCGGGAAACGATACCGCTTTTGCCTCGGACGGAAAGACAGCCTTCCCAGCCGCTCTGTTCCCCTTTTTGCGCAACGATTTTGGGGTTGATGAATTCAAAATACCCCTCGTCCACGTCCACCACCGCAAGGCGGCGCAAAATCCCCACCTGCGGCGCGGCAAGACCTGCACCCTCTTCCTTTTTCACCGTTTCTTTCATATCGTCGAGCAGTTTCCACAGCTTTTCGTCAAATTCCTCAACGGGGAAACATACCTGTCTTAACACGTCGTCGCCGACCTGTACAACGTTTCTGATTGCCATAATTTTGCTCCTATTCTTTCAACTTAAATTTGTGGGATTTTCTTCGACGGACACCAACACGTCCCGCGTTTTCGCCTCTGCGCAGATATCGTATATCCTCGGCAAAACCGAAGTGTCCGAAAGCCGCATCAATACCTGATAGCGGTGCTTGTTCTGTATCCGCTTGATCGGCGCGCGCATCTTGTTAAAAAACAGGAATTTTTCGGTGTTTTCCGTGTATAATTGCTCCAAGCCCACGTACACCGTGCGCAACGCCTCTATCGTCTTTTTTTCGTCCTCGCCCGTCACCAAAACCCGCACGATTTTGGAAAAGGGCGGAAATTGCATCGCCGCGCGCAGAGAAATTTCATTTTCGTAAAACCCCTGATAATCGTACGCCGTCGCAAAGCGCAGCACCTCGTTTTCGGGGTCAAAGGTCTGCAAAACCACCTTGCCCTTTTCTTCCGCTCTGCCGCTCCGCCCCGCCACCTGCGTTAAAAGCTGAAAGGTGCGTTCGCCGCTGCGATAATCGGAAAAATGCAGGCTCATGTCCGCGTCCAAAATCCCCACGAGGGTCACCTCGGGGAAATCGTGTCCCTTGGCGATCATCTGCGTACCGACCAAAATATCCGCTTTGTGCTCGCCGAACGCTTTCAGAATTTTATAATGCCCCTCTTTGCCGCTCGTCGTGTCGTTATCCATGCGCAAAATCCGCGCCGTCGGGTACAGCTTTTGCAAGTCCGCAACCACCCGTTGCGTGCCCGTGCCCGCGTAGGACAATTTCACGCCGCCGCACTCGGGACAGGCGGACAGCATGTTGTATTTCATGCCGCAATAATGGCATTTTAAACAGTTTTCTTCGCGGTGATAAGTGAGCGAAACGTCACAATGCTGACATTTTGCCACGTACCCGCATTCCTTGCAGATCACCGTCTGCGAATACCCGCGGCGGTTCAAAAACAAGATCGCCTGCTTGTCCGCGGCAAGACATTTTTCTATTTCTTCTTTCAGCGCACCTGAAAACGCCGAGCTATTCCCGCGGCGCACCTCGCGGCGCATGTCCGCGATCATAATTTCAGGCAAGGGACGCTTGTTGATACGCTTGTCCAAACGAATCAGCGAAAATTCCCCCTCTTTTGCCCGCTTGTAGGTATCCACCGCAGGGGTCGCGCTACCCAAAACCAGCTTGCAATTATTCCGCTTAGCGCGGAGCAACGCCACGTCAAAGGTGTTGTATCTGGGTGCAGTTTCGCTAAAATAGCTGGAATCGTGCTCCTCGTCAATGATGATCACGCCCAAATTTTCCAAGGGCGCAAAGATCGCGCTACGCGCCCCGATCGCGATTTTCGCCTCGCCCGTGCGAAGCCGCCACCACTCGTCAAAGCGTTCGCCCGCCGAAAGCCCGCTGTGTAAGATCGCCGCGTTTTTTCCAAACCGCGCCCTAAGCTGCGCCAGCATCTGCGGCGTGAGCGAAATTTCAGGCACGAGAAAAATCGAGCTTTCCCCTTTTTGCAAACACTTTGCAATCAAAGTGAGATAAATTTCCGTTTTTCCGCTCCCCGTTACGCCGTGGATCAGCTGTACGGTGCGGGGATCGGTATTGATCGTATCCACCGCGCTTTGTTGGTCGGCGGTGAGCGTGCGTTCTACCTTTTCGCTTTCTACGCTCTTGTACGGATCGCGCAAGATCTTCTCTTTCGTGATTTTCACGTACCCCTTTTTTTCAAGGGCGGACGCGCCGCCGGGGAAAAGGCTGTTAAGGTACGCACATTCCGTCTTGCCGTTCTTTTCAAGATATTCCGCCGCGCCTATTTGGTTTTTCGCGCTTTTCATCAGTTTCATTTCCGACAAAGGCAGGGCTAAAACGGCGTAATTTCTCGTCAGTTCCCGTACCTTGCCCGTCCGCATTTCGGACGGCAAAAACAGGCGCAACGTCAGCGCCTTGGGCACGCGGTAACGCGCCGCGAGCTTTTCCGCAAGGGAAAGACACTCTCTATTTAATGCGGGCAGCTCGTCGGGGCAGGGGAGCACTTTTTTCAATTTTTCAGGGGGCACGTCGGATTTTTCCTTGACGCGCATGACAAAACCGGGCACGGTCTTGCCGCCAAAGGGCGCGCGGACGCGACTGCCGACGACCACGTTTTCGTCGCAGAGATAATCGTATATTCTGTCCGTTTCACTCGTCGCGATATCGACGATCACTTCCGCGATCATACTTTCCCCTTAAAGAATGAATTGGCTAACGCCATGATTTGAACGCATGGCGTTCATGATTTGAAAACCTATGGTTTTCATGAATTGCCGACTTTGTCGGCATTATTGTAATATTCCCACAATGCAAAACAGCGTTTTGCAATTCATGCGCAAACTTTCCACGGTCGTCTACGCGCCCGCACAAATGCGGACTTTCTAAACACACGTAGACAACGTTGTAAGTCTGCCTGCAAGCTCAGCTTGCGCAATTCATGAAACTTTGTTTCAATTCATGCACCACAGGTGCAATTCATTAAAAAATGCCCCGCGAGCGAGGCGATTTTTTTAGTCCTTTGCGACGATTACTTTTCCGTCTGCGATATCCTTGCACGCGGAAAGCAATTCCTTGTCCTTGCCCGTCGAATCGTGCACGCCGAGGTTGCGCTCCGTTTCGATGATCTGGCGCGCGCGTTTCGCCGCGATCGTGCACAGCGCATAGCGGCTGATGGGTTCTTCTTCCGTTCCGAGTTTACGGATCATTGCGTCTACCGAAGGTTCGTTAATCATATTTTTACACTCCTTATTCTGTGTTTTTTATCTTGTTTTTTATTTTTTACTCTGCGTCCAAAATTTTCTCAATTTCGTTTATCGCCCGTTCCAAATCGTCGTTGATTACGACGTGGTCGTATTTATCCTGTTGCAAAAGCTCGTATTCAATCCGCGAAAGACGGTTTTCAATATCCTCGTCCGTTTCCGTGCCACGCCCTACCAAGCGGCGTTTCAACTCGGCAAGCGACGGCGGCGCGATCATAATCAAAACGCTTTCGGGAATCGCCTTTTTCGTGTTCAAAGCCCCCACCACGTCGATTTCCAAAATCACCGATTTCGTCTTTAACGTTTCTAATACAAAGCTTTTCGGCGTGCCGTAATAATTGCCGAAATGCTCGTCGTATTCCAAAAAATCGTTCTCCGCGATACGGCGTAAAAATTCTTCCTTTGTCAAAAAGAAATATTCCTTGCCGTGGGTTTCCCCCTCGCGCGGCGGGCGCGTCGTGCAGGAAATCGATTCGGTCACGTCGGCGCGGCGAGCTTTTATCGCCTTTACCAGCGTACCCTTCCCCACCCCCGACGGGCCGGAAATTACCAGCAGTTTGTTTTTCATCTTTCGCTCCTTATTCAAGGTTCTGCACCTGTTCGCGGATCTTTTCGATCTCGTTTTTCAAAGCAAGCCCCGCGCGGGTGATCGTTACGTCGTTACTCTTAGAGCAGGTCGTGTTCGCCTCGCGGTTAAATTCCTGCACCAAAAAGTCCAGCTTTCTGCCCACGATCCCCTCCGTAGCGATACTTCTAAACTGCTCGATATGGCTGCGAAGTCTGGTCAGCTCCTCGTCGATATTGCTCTTGTCCGTGAACACGGCGACCTCGGTCAAAATACGGTTTTCGTCGATTTTCGCCTCCGTCAGGTATTCCTGCACGCGGGCGGTCAGCTTTTCGCGGTATTCCTGCGCGATCAAGGGCGCACGAGCGGAAATTTCCGCCACCAACGTTTCGATCGTCGCCACGCGCGAAAGCATATCCTCTTTCAGCTTTTCGCCCTCTACGGCGCGCATTTCGTTCAGATTATCCAGAGCGGTGTTCAGCGCGCAATCGAGCGCTTTCGTCATCTCTTCGTCAAGGCTTACGCTGTCCTCCTGTTTCAAAACCTCGGGATAGCGCAAAACCGAGGACAAGGTAACGTCGTCGGCTAGATCGGGAAAAGCCTCTTTTAAAGCTTTTGCCGCCGCCACGTACGAGCTTGCAAGCGGAATATCCACGGTGAGCGCGGTGGGGCGTTCCCGTTTGTCTTTAAAGGAAATGAACAGATCGGCGTGCCCGCGCGTGAGTTTTTTGCGAATGGTTGCGCGAATCACGTCCTCGTACGCCGCAAAGATACGCGGCGCTTTGATAGACACGTCCAAATAACGGTTGTTCACCGTCTTGATCTCGCAGGTCAGTTCCAACCCGCCCTCTGTATATTCCCCTTTTCCGTACCCCGTCATACTGAGCATTTCGGTTTAATCCCCTTTTTGCGCTTTATTTTGCGCATTTTCGTTTGCCCGCTTTACGGGTTATACCATTATAACAGATATTTTTTGTTTTTTCAAGCCCTTTTTCTCTTTTTTTGTATAAAAAAGCAAGATAATCTTGCAGATAGTCTTACAACCTTGCCGCCCGTGTGTGCACGTATCCCGTATTGGTTTAGGAACGTAATAGACCGAATGTCATCGCGAGCGGTTTTGCGAGATTGCCGCGGTCGCATTCGCTCCCTCGCAATGACGGTTTATGTCATCGCGCTCAGCTTGCTATTTGGCATAGCCAAGGCGTAGCCGTGGCGATCTCGGCTTTCTTCTATACGGGATTGTCGCTTGCAAAAATGCGGAGCGAAAATTCGCCCCGCATTTTTATACCCGTTTATACGCATTGTCAAACGCCGTTATGCTTTCATGGTTGCGTCCGTCGAACCCTCGTCCGTCGAGCCGCCCTCATCCGTCGTACCGCCGCCAACGCTGTCCATAGAACCGCTGCCTGCGTTATTAACAGGGGGCAAATCGCCTACGCTTGCGTTGCCGTATTCGATCACAAAGCTCGTATTCTCGGATTCTGTTTGCACGGAAATTTCCACGATCAATTCTTTATATATTTTCAAAGAAATCGTTGCCGTTTCCGAATACATTATATACATACCCGTTTCACTGTTAAAGCTCGCGCTTGCAAAGACGAACCCATCAAGATACCCCGCAAAGTAACTGCCGTTGGGCGAAATAGCATCCTCGCCGTTCGCCTCGGAACAATTCCAAGTCGTGCCGTCATAAGATATCCACATATACGTTACGCCGTCGACCGTACCGATATAATCGTATTGACGTTGCGTAGAAG
>JAFTQY010000060.1 GCA_017462505.1 Clostridia bacterium | reverse complement strand
GGACTTTGTATCGGCGTATGTAAAATGGATACCAAAAAGGTGGGCGACCACGAATGTATTCAATGCGGCGAATGTATCTCCGTCTGTCCGTCCAAGGCGATTTCTTGGAAAGGCTCAAAGCTGTTCGTGCGCGGTAACGACGCGGACGCGCCTGCGCAGACGAATTTAAAACCGCTGACGGCTATGGTAAAGCCCGCGGTACAACCTGCGGTACGACCCGCGCCCGCACAGGAAGAAACGCCTGTAAACGCGGCGGAGCAACCCAAAGAGGAGGCGCACGATGAACAGAAATAAGATTTTTAAAATCGTTGCGGGCTCTTTGGCGGGAGTGGCGCTGGGCGGCGCGCTGATCTATTATAATTTTGTGGACAAGGATCTTGCGCCGACGTTGAGCGTTGGCGATACCGCGCCCGATTTCGTCGTGGATACCTATCAGGTCGTGGACGGCGAATTTCAAACGGGCGGCGAGGATTTTCAGTTAAGTCAGCAAAAGAAATTGACGGTTATCAATTTTTGGGCGACCTGGTGTCCGCCCTGCAAAGCGGAATTGCCCTATTTTAGTCAATTACAGGAAAATTACGGCGAGTACGTGGACGTGATCGCCTTGACCTATTCGGACGCAGGCGGAGAAAAGGGGTATAAGGGGCTTGCGACGTGGCTTTCTACCAACTCCGAGGCGGAGGGCTGGGAAAATTTTGCCTTTACCTTTGGATATTACGACAAAAACGGTAACGACGTGTATTATAACTACGGCTTTGCGGCGCAGGGGGCTTGGCCCTCGACGGCGATCGTGGATACGGACGGAAAAGTGGTGTACAGCAGAGCGGGGAGCTTGACGTACGACGAATTGAGGGACGCGATACGGCCCTTCCTGCCCGACGGCACGGGGAACGCTCCGTCTACGCCCGTTGAGCCTGCCGTAACGCCCCAAAAGAACTGGTGGAAAGAAAACGCCTTGGGGGTTACGTTCTTGGCTGTTTCCGCGGCAATGCTGGGCGCGGTAATCGTAGTCAGCGCGGTGAGCACTGCCAAGGACAAAAAGAAAAAAGCAAAATAAAAAGCAGAGATAACATACAAAAGAACCGAAACGGTATACCGTTTCGGTTCTTTTGTATCAAAGCGTAAAGCTGACTATTTTTAATTTTCCTGCTTGACGGAAAGGTTCAGGGTAAAGGTCGCCTCCGCGCCGTTTTTCGCGCCGATATAGAAGGTCAAGCCCGTCAGCCCGTCTACCTCGATTTCCACCGAGAAAGGACCTACGTAGGTCTGTCCGTTGACGCTGATACGCGCGTTGGTATCCGAGCAGGAAAGGACGAGGGTGGACGTAGGCGCGCCCGTTTCGTCTTGATATGCGACGGTGAAGTATACGATATCGAATTTAGGCGGGTTTGCCTCAAAATCGCCAAGCTCGGTGATTACGAAAGGATTTTCCGCTGAACCGGGGGTAAGCTCGCGATAGTAATAGCAGGGCGCAAGCCAAGCCTTTTTCACGCGTTCCGCTTCATCGTCCCAAATATTGTCGGGAATATTGATGGGGCGGTTTTTCTGCATGTAAAGCTGCAAAAATTCATACAGCTCTTGCGTGACGGGGTACATACCGTCCGAGTTTACAAAGTTTTCGTACGCGTTGCCGTCGCTCGATTCTTCCGCGAGCAGGAAGGCGTGATAATCGCGAATGTGATAATTGCCCTGCTCGTCCGAGCCGATCGAAAGGCTGAGGTTGTTGCCCTCTTCTTGAATGGTCGTAAACGTCTTTTCGCCCAACAAACGCTCCGCCGCGCTGTCGATCGCCAGATAAATAACCTCGCCGGGGTTAGATTTAGAGCCGCGGCGATACACCTCGTTCCATTCGTCGAAATAATAGCTGTCGCTATACTCTACCGTAAGGGCGGTGTAGCCGTCGGGGGCTTCGTCTGCCGTAACGTTATTGATCTGCTTAGGGATTGCCGTTTCGTGAATGGATTTGGGCGCCCATTCGGGGGGCGCGATCTTGACGATCACAAATTTGACCGTAGCGGCGGCATCCGACGTAAAACGCCACGTCGCGCGCCAAGCATTATGCCAGTACGCTTCGCCGCAGTTGACAATGGAATAGCTCGCGCCGTTTTCGTGCTCAATAGCGGTATGGTTATCGGGATTGATATAATAATCGTTGGCGTCAAAACGGTCGATGATCACGCCGTTTGCGCTCCCGATTGTGAGCAGAGCGTATTGTCCCGGACCATTGACGGGGACAGAGATCCACACGCCGTCGTCTTCGTATTCGGGGTTGGTAACGGGTACGTCCATGGTATAATAGACGTCCGCTTTCAATTCTTTACGGTCGAACGAGCCGCCGCTGCCGCCGATGGAAAGCTCCCAAGCGTCTGTATAAGTCGGGTTTTCTTTCAGAGCGGGGAACGTGAACGGACTTTCGCAGATCTTGCATATTCCGTCTTGATAGGCGTGTCCGCGTGTTGAAACCGTTTGCGTTTCCGTTTCTCCGCAGTCCGAACAAACGCGGGAAAGCTGCGCGTCCTGCGTGCACAGATTGTCCGTATTACCCGTCCAGTCGCCCCAAACGTGACCCGCCTTTACGGTGCGCGTTTTCACTTCGCCGCAACCCTCGTCCGTGCAAACGAGCTTTTCCTGCCCGTCACGGGTACAGGTCTTTTCCGTTACCGTTTCCCAGCCCGTCCACGTATGCTCTTCCAGCTTGAAAACGGACGGAGCAGGGGGGACGTATTCGGACGACGAGCTTGAAGAGCCGTTATCGCCCGTGTTGCCCTTACCGCAGGCAACGGTTGCAAATATGGAGCTGCATACAAGCAACGCGCCCAAAAGCGCCGCTATTTTTTTTGTTTTAGCCATAGAATTTCTCCTTAGATGCGTATGGTCTTTGTAATTATACTTCCGCGTGAAAAGGCTCACGCGGAAGTGGTTCGTTTATGCAATTGCCAAACGGATTATACGCTGAGCGTTACCCAGTAATAGCACATCATCAGCCACGATTTTTCAACGCCAAAATAGCGTTTCATGGTGATCGTTTGCAACAGGGTCATCAATTTTTGATCGACCGCAACAAAGCCCGCCTTGTCCGTGTTCGGGTCTTCCTCAAACTTAGGTTGGTCGGGGAACATACCGTTGTTGCAGTATTCCATCAACGTTTCCGTGTAATCCACGCCGTCCACGTAGAACGCACGTTCTTGCGCGGGAACGTTATTTAAAATCGCAAGACGGCAAACGTCGTAGAGGGAATTGTCGTCGAAGAAGGTGGGGCGGTTTACGTCCAGATACAGGATACTGCCCGTTTTTGCCTCGTGATAATACCCGTCGCCGCCTTGTGCAGGGTCGGAATAGTAATAATCCACCGCGTCGGGAAGATATTCCGCGCCCGTGTTTTCGTTCGCGCTGTACATGTTGGACGACGCGTATTGCAGATATTTGTATTCCGCGCCGTGGTATTCGATGGTAACGTTATACTGCGCCGCCTTGTTGTCGTAGGTGGTGAACAGCATATAATAGGTTTCGTCCGCCTTGAACGGATAGTAGAAATCGAAGTTATAATCTACGACCTCTTCGCCGTCGTCGTCAACGATCGTATCCATGAACAGCTTATCGTTGTAAATACCGAGGAAAGGAAGATCGGTCAGGCGCTCCGACAAGGAACAGTTATCCACCAGCGTTTTGCTGGTCAAGAATACGAGCGTATCGTACGTGCCCGTCGAGTATACCTTGTAAACGCCGTCTTTCGTCGGGGTGAACTTGTATTTAAAGCCGCGGGGCACCATTTCAAAGAGCACTTCGATCTCGTTGTTGCCTTCCTGCATTTCGATCGCGCCCGCAAAGGTGATACCTCTCATCGGGTCTTGCATCGGGGGCGTTGCGCCGTAGTGGTCGTAGTATACGCAGCATTCCAACCATTCGTTCGCGTGGTTAGGACCGTCCCATTTCTGGTCGATGGTGACGACGCGTACGGTCATTTCCAAGAGGTAGCGCAGCTCTTCCGTAACGGCGGTGTAGCCCAGCATACGCATACTGTTGTTCGCTTCCCAAGCGAAATATTCGATCGCGCCGTGGTAGTTTGCGCCGTCCTCGTCCACGACGTAGTCGTTAAACGCCAACAGCCAAACGCTGTTATTGCTCCATTGCGACGCGCGCAACATATTCGCGAGCAAAAGAGGACCGTTCTTGTCGCCGACGTGGTAATACCCGTCCTCTTCGTTGTAAACGGGGGTGATATAGTTCGTGTACTGCGTGGTTGCGTTTTCCGCGGTGTTGAGCCCGCTTGCCGCATAACGGAATACGTTTGCGTCTACGCCCTCGTCGTCCTTGATTTCGTCAAGGTTTTTCATGCGCAGGTTGTTGATGTGTACGATATCTTCGTAAGCCGTCTTGTCCGTGTCTTTGAGGAATACGAGCGCGAGTTCGTGTTCGCCCGCCTCGCCGTCCTGGAATACGTACGCATAGCAGGTCTGCCAAGCTTTGGTATGATAGCCCGAAAGCTGGTGAATGGGCGTGCCGTCGATCATGACGTAGAGGATATCGCAATTGTCCTCCGAGCCGAGCAGATAATCAAAGCAAAGCACGTCGCCTACCTGCGCAGTGAAATCTACGTACAGCGTCGCGTAGCTATTGTGCATGTTCGCGTTGGGTGCGTACAGATAGTTGCCGTCGTCGCTAACCAGCCAAGGCCACGTATATTCGTCGTAGTTTGCCGAGCCGACTTCCGCGCCTTCTGCTTGGAAACGGAACGAGAAGTTATCGTCCGCGCTAAGAGCCGTTTTGATTTGCGCCGCCGTGGGCTTTTTCGTCAAAACGTCTTCCGTGGGCGGGATAAGCTCGCCGCCACCGCCGACAGGATCGTCTTCGTCTACCGTCGGCGTGCCGAGAACGGTGGATTTGTAGCCGTTTGCCTTGAACGTGTCAAATCTCGTCGTGAAATCGGACGTCGAGGTCATCGAACCGACGTGGTTAAAGGAAACGACGCCGTAGCGATCCACCATGATCGAATGGGGGATACCGCTTACCGAAAACGCGCTCATAAGGTCTTGGGGAGCAACGCCCATTTTAAAGTTGGTAAAGCCGTTCGTAGTCTTAAAGTTTTCCACCGCCTGCTTGCCATCGGAGGTGCTCAGCGCCAACACGGTAACGTCCTCGGTGTACAGGGTCGCCGCGTTGTGCATCGCGGGGAATTCCATTTTACAGGGGGTGCACCACGTCGCCCAGAAGTTGATCAAAACGACATCTTTCGTTTTCAACTCTTCGGAAAGGGTAAATTGAGTGTTATCCGAAAGGTTGAGGGTGAAATCGTACATGACGTCGCCGAAATCGTAGCGCGTGCCCGCGGGCATAGCCTCGTTGATCACGCCCGTAGGCGCGATTTGAATAAGAGTGGTGGTGTTGGAAAGCGCCACCGTCGTATAGGCTTCGTCGCTTGCGTAGTCGTAGCCGAGCGGCATTTCGTCGATCACGACCGAGTATTCGCCAACCTCCGCTACGTCGTCTGCCGTAAAGTTTGCGTTGCCGAGCGAGTTGGTGTTTTTCCCCGCAATTTTCGTTTCGCCGTCGTACAGGCTGACGGAAATTCCTCTAAACGCAAAGCCCGTTTCGTTTTGCACGGTAACGCGGTACACGTATTCGTTCGTTTCGGGGGATTCCTCTACGGAAGAGCTGGTCGGGGGCGCGTCGTCCTTAGAACAGCCGACCGCCGTTCCCGCTACGCCGCAACCGAGTACCAGCGTCATGCAGAGCATAAGTAATTTTTTCCATAATTTCATATTGTTTTCTCCAAAAATGGGGTTATGCAAGGGTTACCGTGATGAAATCGGTGCTGAATTCCGCAGGCGTGTAAACGGTCTGGGAAAGCTCTACCGGTTCGTCCATGGTGGTCGAGTCATTGTAAAGGAGCACGTGCACTTCGTAAACGGCGGGTGC
Source organism: Clostridia bacterium (assembly GCA_017462505.1). The sequence goes on along the minus strand of JAFTQY010000060.1, from coordinate 24,715 downwards.
GGGGCAGCTGCTACCCGTGGTGATATAGGTAAAGCCGTTGCCATCCGTTGCCGCGGAAGGGTTATAGCAGGTCGCTTCGCCGTCCGTCGTGCACATTTGCACTTTGTAGCCGACCGCCGCGCTACCGTCTGCCTTGTAAACCAAGAAATTGTATGCGTTTTCTTTTGCCTGGGGTGCGCCGTTGCCTTTATCGCCGCCGCAGGCAACTAAGCCTACCATACCGAAACAAAAGGTGAGTGCAAGGCATGCGCCTGCGAGTTTTTTAAAAAGTTTCATAAGATTCCTCCTCAGAGATGAAAAAAGTCGTGTGGATTTATTCTTCTCTCTTTATTTTTTTGCATGAAAATATACCATATCATAATACGGCAAGTTTATTGTATCATAAAAAGGAAAATAAATCAATCGTTTTATCGGGAAAACGAATTGCAATTTTATAAATAATGGGCGTTTTTGGTGAAAAATATGTGAAAACCGCGACGTAAAAAACGCCGCGGTTGCTATTTATTATATATAATGTATGCTTTTTTGTGCGGTTTTGCCGCTTTTACCCGCCGAGCGGTCAAGGATTAGAGCAGGCTTGCCGCGTCCTTGTCGCAGATAACGGTAACGCAGGGGTGGAGCTGTAAAACGGACGCGGGCAGGGCGGGGGTAACTTCGCCTTTTACCATGCCGTAAACCGCCTGAGCCTTATTCTTGCCCGATACGACCATAAGAATAGATTTCGCCTGCATGATGTTCTTGATGCCCATGGAAAGCGCCTGACGAGGAACTTCGTCGATCGAGTTGAACAGACGGGAGTTGTCCTTAATGGTGTTTTCGGTGAGGTCTACAAGGTGGGTAACCGAGCCGAACGGGGTGTTGGGTTCGTTGAAACCGATATGCCCGTTAGAGCCAAGACCAAGCACCTGTACGTCCTGTTTCATGTTTTCAAGCAGAGCGTTATAGCGGTCGCATTCTTTCTGTGCGTCGGGTGCGCTGCCGCAGGGCAGGTTGGTGTTTTTCTGGTCGATATCGATATGATCGAAGAGGTTGGTGCGCATGAAGTACGCATAGCTCTGATCGTGATCGGCGGTCAAGCCCACGTATTCGTCAAGGTTGACGGTGGACACGTTTTTATAGGACGCGCCGCCGTTTGCGCAGTCTTTCGCCATTTCTTGATACATGCCGATCGGGCTGGAACCGGTAGCCAAGCCAAGCACGGCGTTGGGGTTCTTTTTCACGAGATCGATCATGATTTCTGCGGCTTTTTTGCTCATTTCGTCGTAATTTTCGGTAATGATAACTTTCATTGTATGTACCTCGGATAAAATATTTTTTAAACAGTTTTATTATAGAACAAAATTTATCGTCCGTCAAGCGTTTGGCGGGATTTTTTAATGAAATTAAAAATTTGCTTTTCGTGCTTTCACGATCAGAAACGTGGGTTTTACGTATTCTTTGACAAGACTGGGCATTTTTTCGAGAGCGGTTTTAGAAGGGAGAGGCTCGCTAACGGTTTCTATGATAAAATTCGCGTTTGCCAACGTAGTAAGGATTTCGCCCAAGGTGCGGTGGTATTTTATCACGCCGTCCACATACCAAAAGGTGTCCCGCCGTCCGCTTTGTCCATAATTTGAAAAGGTAAATGAGCAATAATTGCCGTTCTCGTCTTTGTTATAATGCTGTTTCCCGTCGATCGTTGCCGTGACGAGAGGGTGTTCCTGTGAAAATAGCAACCGTCCGCCCTCGTCGAGCAATTTATGAAGGTTTGTTGCGAGCTTTGAAAAATCTTCGACGTAATGAAAAGCGAGCGAGCTGTAAATAAAATCGAATTTTTCGTTGAGTAACGATACGTTTGCGATATCCATGGTCAAATATTCGATTTTTTTGTGAGAATATTTACTTCTTGCCACAGCGAGCATTTTTTCGGAAACGTCAATACCTACGACCCGTTCCGCACCCTTTTGGATAAAATCAAGACAATTTTTCCCGTAACCACAACCCAGATCAAGTACGGTTTTTCCTTGCAGATCGGGTAATAATTTTTCCATGGTGGGTTGCTCTAATAAATCGTTGTAATTGTTTTCAGTTTCTCTGAGCTTTTTGTACTCTTGGAAAAAGATTTCGTTGTCGAAAATGGGTTGATCATTCACAGCGTCGGAAACTCCTTAGGTTAGGATAAAATGTTAGGAAATGATATATATTATAGCAAATACAAACAGAAAAAGCAAGATTTTGAAAGGAATATCGGGCGTGTATTTGTCTCGCCCGAACGCGAAAAGGAGAGGAGTAACAAAGGGAAACGGTAGGGGGGGATAATGAGAGCGGAAAAGATTGTAAAAACAGAGCAGCATGGATTTAGAAAAATTGAAAAACATCGAAAGTGGTGAGAGTTCCAAGAAACGTTGAGAAACGCCGAGGAGCAAAAAATTGCGAAAAACGATCAGGATAGAAAATAGGAAAAGATTCATTAAAATCTGTGAAAAAACGATCAGGATAGAAAATAGAAGAACATTCATTAAAATTTGTGAAAAACGATAAGGATAGAAAATAGAAGAACATTCATTTGAACATTTGAACAAATGTTCAAATGATAAGAAAGTGACGGAGAGGGAATGGTAGGGAAATGACGAAAATGACGAGGGGGGATGTAATGGGGTAATGGATTATATGTAAAAATAAGGTGGGGCATATACAAACGGACGATAAGATGGTAAGATTTGCCTGCGGTGGTTCACCGCTCGCGCGAACCCGCGACACTTCGCGGTTTCGAGTGACCCGCCTATACACCAAAAAAGGACAGGTGCAAGACCTGTCCTTTGATATAAAGAAAAAGCACTGAGCAGAAATGTCATACCGACTGAGCGAAAGCGAATGGAGTGTATCTCAAAAAGTAATAAGTAAGAGTGAAAAGTGAATAAGTGAGGTAAAAATTTATAAAGAGATACGCTCGACTACGCAACAAAGTTGCTCCGCTCGGTATGACAAAGAGGTAGGGATTGCCACGCCAACGTCACGCCGTCATTACGAGCAAAGCGCGGTAATCTCGTGACGTAGGCTCGCAATGACGGAATTGAGATACGCTCGACTACGCAACAAAGTTGCTTCGCTCGGTATGACGGGGGTGTCGCGCCCGCGCTTGGCTACGCCAAATAGCAAGCTGAGCGGTATGACAAGGGCTATGCAGAAGGCAATATTACTTGCCAAAGGCTCGTAGCGTCATTGTTTGGTCGATTGCGCTCTCGCACGAATGCGAAGGATTGTAAAAACACGGGCGATAAGATAGTAAGATTTGCCTGCGGTGGATCACCGCTCGCGCGAACCCGCGACACTTCGCGGTTTCGAGTGACCCGCCTATACACCAAAAAAGAGATGCCCGAATGGACATCTCTTTTTGGCGCAGAAGGCGGGATTCGAACCCGCGCTACGGTTTTCCCATACTACTCCCTTAGCAGGGGAGCCCCTTGAGCCTCTTGGGTACTTCTGCATGGCTCAATTTATTTCGCTTATTCAAAAAAGCTATATTACTATATCACATTTTTTTTGCCTTGTCAAAGCTTTTTGCCTTGAAAAACAAAAAATCTTTTTTATTTTTTATAAGCGGCGATGTCACAACCTGCGGTTGATTTCTGCCTACAAAACGCTATGCAATACTTCGCATAACGCGCGGTTTCGTACCACAGCGGGTACACGCCCTTGCATTCTGCTTGTAGAAAGGCGATCGGTCAGTGTACGTCTCAAACGAATACGAACGAAAATAAACACATGTTCGAAAAGGTAGTAAGAGTGGCTGCAAGATCATCTTGCCTTGCGTTTTCTAACGACAGACCACTAACGCTAAGCAACCGCTTGTTGCGCCATCGCCTTATAAGACAAAGTTCACCGAAGCGTTGGAAAACAAAACCTTAAAAAGCAGCCAAGAATTTCCAAATAGGGGTGGACGGTACGCGATGAATGTATTTTTTGTTCACGCTCTAAAATAAATTCACGCGATTTTTTGGGATAAAAACAAAAATATGACGAAAAAATTGCGCTCAGTCCTTGCAATACGGCGAAAAATGTGCTAAAATACAGGAAAGAGTTTTTAATGAGAGGAAATAAAATATGAACATTTGGCATGACATTGCACCCGAACGCATTACGGCGAAAAGCTTTGAGGCGTTTATCGAAATCCCCAAGGGCTGTAAGACGAAATACGAGCTGGATAAGGACACGGGCTTGCTCAAACTCGACCGCGTTCTGTACACGTCTACGGTGTACCCTGCAAACTACGGGTTTATCCCCAGAACGTTTGCCGACGACGGCGACCCGTTGGACGTGCTCGTGCTCTGCAACGAGGCGATCTATCCCTGTACGCTCGTGAAATGTTATCCGATCGGGGTGATCAAGATGATCGACGGCGGATCGCTCGACGAAAAGATCATTGCGATCCCGTTCGGCGACCCCACGTACAACGATTATTACGATATCCACGAGCTGCCCAAGCACGTCTTTGAGGAAATGATGCACTTCTTTGAGGTGTACAAATCCTTGGAGCACAAGCAAACGACGGTAAAAGAAATCTGCCATCGCGACGAGGCGATGGATATTATCAACAAATGTATCGACGCGTACAAACAGATTTTTACGGGCAAGGGTATATAATTCCGTTTTTTTGCCTATAAACGAACGGGGCAAAAGGCGCGAAAACAAGGATCGACGGGCATGAAAAAATACAAGATTAAGGGGTTGCCGACGCAGCAGAATGCGACCCTGAAAAACCGAATCGTCAAGACCCGTGGTAGGGCAAAATGGGTAGGCGTAGTCTATCTTGCCGCCTCTTTTTTCGTGCTGATAGCCGCCTGCTTTTCGATGATGAAATCGGACTACGTCAAGGTGGGCTTGGCAACGGTCTGGCGGGAATTTACGCTGTCCTCTTTCAAATCCATGAGCACGGCGGTCAATATTCTGCCCTTTCTTCTTGCGTTGCTGTATATCGGCATGCTGATATTACTGCTGGTCATGTTTATCCGCGCCATGTGGGGGATCGGCGGCTTGTTCAAGCGCAAAGCCAACCGCAAATACGGGTTCAATCTCAACGTCAACGCCATGCAGGGCATGGGCAAGGTGTTTTCGGACATGTTCGCGGTGGTGCTCGGCGTATATTTTGTGATTTTTGCGCTGAGCGGGAGCGGAAAACCGACGGTATTTTTCTACGTGTTTGTGCTTTTGTGCCTGACCGTGCATTTCCTTTGCGGGATTCGCGGCGGCAAGGCGAGCTATTTTGACGTGGACGAAAACGGGCAGATGGTGGAACGCCGCCGTCTTGTTGGGCGTATCGCGCCGTTCTGTCGCAATTTCGTGCAGATCGTCGGCGTGTTTGCGATGATGTATTTGTTTTTGCGGACGAGCCGTATTCACGAATGTATCGAGGCGATGCTTAAAAAGGACGTATGGGTCAACCATTTTTTGAAAAACGTCGTTAGCTTTGCGTCGGTTTTGTTGCAATTTGTGACGGGAATATCGTTGTTGGTATTGTTAAAGCACGCCACGGGTACGGCGGAATTCGACATGGAGGGCACGCGCGCGTCGGGTATGAAAAATTACCGCGTGTTTGCGTTCTTTATCTTTTTGGCGAGCGGAGCGACCTTTTTCTATCGGGAGCTGTTCGGCGAGGTAGCGTTGCGGTATTCCGAGCTGGAAGAACGGACGTTTATCACGATATCCCGTTGGACCGATCAGACTTCGCTACTTTTAGCGGGACTGGGCTTGGCAATGTTTATTTTTGAGATCATTATGCGTAATTACCCCCGTGCACGTGTCGCAACGAACGGGATTTCGGCGGAGAACGACGGGGAAAATTTCGGGCAACAAGCGGACGAACAAACGGAAGCACAAACGGACAAAAAAAAAGGCGAAATTTGCGGCGAGGTCGTACAGCAAGCCATTGATTTTTCGGTGGCGGACGACGCGCCGACGCCGTCGGAAACGTAATCTAAACGAGCTTTCCCTTGGAAATCCAAGGGATTTTTTCTTTTCTTGGAAAAAACTGTGATAAAACGCTTGAAAAATCAGCGTATTTAGGATATAATATAGCAAGCGGCAACAAAGAAAGGCGTTGCCTTTGAAGGAGAGAACATTATGGCGAAAGAGAATCAGTTTGTAGAGCAGATTGCCGATATCGACGGGGATTTCCCGCAATGGTACACGGACGTCGTGTTAAAGACGAAGCTTGTGGATTACGGCCCCGTTAAGGGCACGATGGTCATCCGTCCGTACGGCTATGCGATTTGGGAAAACATTCAAAACGAAATGAATGCGCGTTTTAAAAAGCGCGGCGTGGAAAACGCATACTTTCCCCTGCTTATTCCCATGAGCTATTTTACGAAAGAGGCGGAGCACGTAGAGGGCTTTGCGCCCGAGGTTGCGGTGGTAACGCACGCGGGCGGCGAAGAGCTTGCCGAGCCTTTGGCGATCCGTCCTACGTCCGAAACGATTATCGGTACGATGATGGCGAAGTGGGTGCAATCCTACCGCGATCTGCCCTTAAAGGTAAATCAATGGTGCAACGTTATGCGTTGGGAAAAGACCACTCGTCCGTTCTTGCGTACCAGCGAATTTTTGTGGCAAGAGGGGCATACCGCGCATGCGAGCGCGGCGGAGGCGGAAGAGGAAACGTTCGCTATGCTCGATATCTATAAAGAATTTGCCGAAAACTGTCTGGCGATCCCCGTTTTGACGGGCAGAAAGACGGAAAAGGAAAAATTTGCGGGCGCGGTTGCGACCTATACCATGGAAGCCATGATGCACGACGGTAAGAGCTTGCAGGCGGGTACGTCCCATTATCTGGGGCAGAATTTCGCTACGGCGTTCGATATCAAATACCTTGGTAACGAGGGCGTTTTGCAGACTGCTTACACCACGTCCTGGGGGGTTTCTACCCGTTTGATCGGCGCGATCATTATGACGCACGGCGACGAACGCGGTCTGGTTTTGCCTCCTGTGGTAGCGCCCATTCAATGCGTGATCGTGCCCATCGCGGCAAGAAAGGGCGGCGTGATCGAAAAGTGCGAAGAGCTGAAAGAACAGCTTGCGGCGGCGGGTATCCGCGTGACCTTGGACGCGACGGACAACAGCCCTGGTTGGAAATTCAACGAATGGGAAATGAAAGGCGTGCCCGTACGTATCGAGCTTGGTCCTCGCGATATCGAGGCGGGCAAGATGCTCTGCGCGCGTCGCGATACCCTCGAAAAGACGGAGTTTTTGCTTGAAAACGCGGTAGACGGTATCAAAGCATTGCTAGATTCCGTGCAAAAAGGGTTGTTGGAAAAGGCGAGAAAGCACCGCGACGAACGTATCGTATATGCGGACGATATCGACGGTATTTTTGCGGGCGTGGAAAACGGCAAGTTTGTAAAAGCGGGCTGGTGCGGCGACCGTGCTTGCGAGGATACGATCAAGGAAAAGACGGGCGCGACGGCGCGTGTATACGCCGAGGGCGAAACGAAAGAGGTTTGCGCTTGCTGCGGCAAAAAGGCTGCGCACGTCATCGTTTACGCAAGAGCGTACTAAACGCGGCGTTTTATAAAGCATTTTGACAGACTGCCCCGAAACGGAAAAGCTCCGTTTCGGGGCTTTTTTCATGCCCGCATACGCGCCGGCGTATGCGCCTTCGTGCGCTCGCGAATAAATAATGAAAGAAAAATGCTGAGAAATTGCCCGTACCCACTTGACGAAAGCGGAACGGTTGTGGTATTATAGTACTATGGATACTATTAACGAAATCAATGCAAAAATCGCAGGAAATATTGCGTTTTACCGCAAGCAATCGGGTATGACGCAGGCGGAGCTTGCCGAAAAGATCAATTATTCGGACAAGTCGGTTTCCAAATGGGAATCGGGCAACGGCGTGCCCGACGTGTATACCTTGATGCAGATGGCAAAGCTGTTTAAGGTCACGTTGAACGAGCTTGTTGGGGAAAAGACCTCGCAGGAGACGGTGATAAAGAAGGACCGAACCAAGGGCTTGGAGGCGCTGATCATGTTGCTTTCCAGCGGTATCATTTGGCTGATGGCGACCTGCGTTTTCGTGGCGTTACAGCTCGTTATGCCCGGGAGAGAGCCGTGGTGGATGGTGTTTGTGTTCGTAGCCCCCACCAACGCGATTTTGCTTATTATTTTCGCTTGCGCATGGAAATACCGATTGCTCAATTTCGTTTCGGTGACGATTTTGATTTGGTCGTGCTTGGCTTGTTTTTATCTGTCGGGCAGGTTTATATCCATCGAAAAGGGTTGGGATTATCACGGATTGTGGACGGTATTTTTACTGGGTGCGCCCTTGCAGGTTTTAGAGGTTTTGTGGGTGTTCTTCCGAACGACCTTGCAGCGCAGAAAGCGTAAGCATATGTCGGTGAACGAGGCTACGGAGTTGGCTGAGGCGGCAAACGGCGAGGACTTGGACGAGAACGATACGGAGAATAAGTAAGAAAAGAGGTTGGCGGTTGTATGGCTTGCGGGCATTGCGGAAAAAATCAAGCGGTCAAAACGTACGAAGAGATAAAAAACGGAAAAAAGCAGGTGGAATATTACTGCTTGGATTGTTATCACCGTTTGTTTTTATACACGGACGAAACGGAGGGAGAACTTTCCCTTTCCGCCTGCCCTTATTGCGGCACGTCGCTTGCGGAAGTGAAAAAGAGCAAGCTGGTCGGCTGTGCAAAATGCTATAAAATGATGAACGGCGGCATGCTGCCGATAATTAAGAAAATGCAGGGGGAAAAGACGCACGGCGGCAAGACGCCCCCTTTGGATGGGTACGATATAAGCGTGGAGGGCGGCGCGCGGCTGATGGCGGACGAGTTCCGAAAACAGGCGGTTGCGCTGGCGCGGTTCGAGCGGCAATGTAACGAGCTGGAAGTGATCATTTCCAAATTGAAAGCGGAAAACAATTACGAGGACGCGAAGGGGTATGCGGATAAACTCTCTTCCATGCGCAGCAAATCTACGATAGAGGAGGAATTTGTATGGCGCACGCGCCCGAATTTATCGAAACGATCGTAATTTCCACGCGCATACGCTTGGCGCGCAATTTTGCGTCCTATCCCTTTCCGCAGAAAATGGACGACGCGCAGGCGGAGGACGTGGTGCACCTCGTCGGGCACGGCTTGGACGAGTTCGACAGCGTGGATACGTTCACGAAATACGATATTAAAAACCTAACCCCCCAACAGGCGGCGCAATTGCAGGAAGAATACCTGATCAGTCCCGCGTTGACGAAGAGTAAAAACGGGGCGGCGTTCGTGTCCCAAGACCGTGCGATTTCGATCATGGTCAACGAAGAGGATCATTTGCGGGAGCAATATATTTGTAAGGGGTTCGATCTGTTTAAGGCGTACGAGCGTATCAGCGGTATCGACGACGCTTTGGCGAGCATGTTCGATTTTGCATTCGACGATAAGCTGGGGTATCTCACCGCTTGTCCGAGCAACTTAGGTACGGGCATGCGCGCGTCGGTGATGATGTTTCTGCCCGGGCTGGTTTGGAGCGGCGAGCTGAAAAAATTTCTGCCCGTTTTAAAGGCGGGGGGCTTGACGGTGCGCGGCTCGTTCGGGGAAGGCACGGGCGCGGAAGGGTACGTGTATCAGGTGAGCAACGAACGGACCTTGGGCGTTTCCGAACAGGAAATTTTAAGCGAAATGGTGCGTATGACGATGACGCTGTGCGATTTAGAGATCCGCGCGCGGGAAAAAATGCTGGCGACGGCGGAAACGGAGATCCGCGATCGGTGTTTGCGCTCGTACGGGATCTTGACGAACTGTGCCGTTCTTGGCTGGTCGGAATTTTTAGACCGCATGGCGGACGTGCGTTTGGGCGCGGCGCTTGGCTTTTTTGAGGTCAAAGACAAGAAACGCTTTGACGAATTTATGGACGATATGCGCCCTACGGCGTTCCGCGTCAACAACGGGCTGGTGGGCGAGAGCGAGGAATTTTGCGACATGCTCCGTGCGGAAACGGCGTCGGGGGCTTTGCCGAGCTTGGTACGCGCAACGCGGCGAAAACGCTAAACGGGTACAACGGACTGGAAACGCGGCGACGGCGAAACGGGTTGAAAAATAAAAAAACGAAAGGGGACGGGTATGCATCCTTTGTCGAGTTGGACGGAAAATTTCAGAAAAGCAATGTCGCTTGCCAACATGGCGGCGGCGGAGCTCGTCGATACCTATTTTATCGGCAGCGAGCATTTTATCTGGGCGTTTTTGAATTTGCCCGATTGCGAGGCGTATAAAATTTTGACGGCGGCGGGCGTGACCAAGGACGGGTACGAGGCGAAATTCCGCGCGTGCGTGGACGCGTCCTATCACGGCAGCGGCATGACCCCGAACACTCAAAAGATGTACGACCGTGCGGCGGAAAGCGCGACGCGGGAGGGTATCCTTGCGGGAACGGCGCACATGCTCTATCAAATTCTGTCCGTACCCACTTGCCAAGCCGTGCGTTTTATCGGCGAGGTGGTCGAGCCTGTGGATAAAGTAAGACGGCGGGCGTTTATTGAAAATTTGTTGCAAAATACGCAGTCGGCGATCAACGCTCTGGTGTTCCGCAAAAAGCGGGGGGAGAGCTTTGATGAGCCCGAAAGCAAAACGGACCCCCTTTCCATGCCCGAGCTTTCGGCGGGCGGCGGCACGCAAGAAAGTAAGAAGAATTCGTCGGTGCTGTTAGAGGCGAAAGAAATGCGGCTCAAAACGGAGTGCAATCCAAAGAGCTTGCCTAATTGCGGTACGGATATGACGGCGCGGGCGCGGCGGGGTAAAATGGACCCCGTTATCGGGCGTAAAAAGGAAATCGAAAAGGTCGTGCAGGTACTTTCCCGCCGCTTGAAAAACAATCCCGTTTTGGTGGGCGAGCCGGGCGTAGGCAAGAGCGCGATCGTCGAGGGGTTGTCACAGCTCATCGTCACCGAAAACGTGCCCGAACAGCTCTTAAACAAGACGATATTTTCGGTCGATCTGCCGGGCATGCTGGCGGGTACGCGCTATCGCGGCGATTTTGAAGAAAAGCTGAAAAACCTGATCGACACGGTGGTAAACGACGGGGACGTGGTGCTGTTTATCGACGAGATCCACACCTTGGTCGGCGCGGGCGGTTCGTCCGAAAACAACATGGACGCGGCGAATATTTTAAAACCCATGCTGGCGCGCGGCGATTTGCAGGTGATCGGGGCAACGACCATTGAAGAATACAGAAAATACATTGAAAAGGACAGCGCGTTAGAACGGCGTTTTACCCCCGTGTACGTGGAAGAACCGTCCGAAAAGGACACGGTGGAGATCATTAAGGGCTTGCGCGCGAAATATGAGGAGCACCACGGCATCGCGATCACGGACGAGGCGATCGAGGCGGCGGTGAAGCTGTCCTCGCGCTATATCAACGATCGGTTCTTGCCCGACAAAGCCATCGACCTTGTGGACGAGGCGGCGGCGCGCGTGCGTATCGTGGAGGACGGCGGCGTGGAGCTGGAAGAGGCGAGAAAGGACGTCGTTAGATTAGAGATGGAAAGACGGCGGTTGGAGAGCGTGGGCGACTACCCCGGCGCAACCGAGGTCTTGCGCGAAAAAATCCAAACGGAAGATAAGATCAAGGCGCTGGAACAGGCGCACGCGCCCAAGCGTTTGCCCGACGGCAGGCTGGCGATCGGCGGCGAGCATATCGCGGCGATCGTGTCCGCGCGTATGCGGATACCTCTTATGAAGATCACGCAGGCAGAGGGTGAAAAGCTCATGCGTTTAGAACAGGATCTGCATCGGCGCATTATTGGTCAGGACGAGGCGGTGAATGCCGTTTCCAAGGCGATACGCCGCGCAAGAGCGGGCTTGAAAGACCCCTCTCGCCCCATCGGCTCGTTCATTTTCGTCGGGCCTACGGGGGTGGGGAAAACCGACCTTTGCAAGGCGCTTGCCGAGGCGTTGTTCGGCTCGGAAGAGCAGATGATACGCTTGGATATGAGCGAATACATGGAAAAGCAGTCGATTTCGAAATTGATCGGCGCGCCCCCCGGCTACGTGGGGTACGAGGATCTGCAAACGGGACAGCTCACCGAAAAGGTGCGCACAAAGCCCTATTGCGTGATCCTGTTCGACGAGATCGAAAAGGCGCACCCCGACGTGTTCAACCTTTTGTTGCAGATTTTGGACGACGGGCGTTTGACGGACAGCAAGGGCAGAACGGTCAGCTTTAAAAACGCGGTCATCATTTTGACGTCGAACACGGGCGCGGCGGTGGAGGAAAGCGCAAAGACGGGCGTGTACGGGTTCGGCGCGGACGGCAGGAGCGGCGACGGGATCGGCGAAAGACAATACGAGGGCATGAAAGAGAATATCACGAAAGCCCTCAAAGAAAAATTCCGCCCTGAATTTTTGAACCGCATGGACGATATTATCGTGTTCCACCGCTTGTCCGAGGCGGATTGCGCGAAGATCGGCGGCAAGATCATTTTGTCCCTTGCCAAGCGTTTGGAAGAACAGCGCGGCATTGTTTTGACGGTGACGGATAGGGCGTTGTCGGCACTCGTACAGCAGGGCTACGACCCGCAGTACGGCGCAAGACCGTTAAAACGCGTGATACAACGCTCTATTGAAGATCGGTTGTCCGAAGAAATTTTGCTCGGTCGGGTGCAGAACGGACAGCGGGTGACGGTCGATCACGACGGGCGGGAATACGTGTTTTCCACCCGCGGTTACTAAGCGAAAAAATTCGGTAAAATTTTAGAGAGAGAAAAGGTAGGTAAAGGCTATGAAACTGACGACGGCAGGGGAATCCCACGGCAAAGCGCTGGTGGCGATCATAGAAGGCTTGCCCGCGCATTTGGCGTTGGACGTAGAGCAGATTAACGAGGCTTTGGCGTTGCGCCAAAGCGGTTACGGACGGGGCGCGCGCCAGAAGATCGAGCGGGATACAATCGAGATTTTGACGGGCGTACGGAACGGCGAAACGCTGGGCAGTCCCGTTACGCTTTGCATTTATAACCGCGATTACGAAAACTGGAAACTGTCCATGTCGGCGGAAACGTGCGATGGCGAGGCGATGGCAAAAAAGGCGCTCACCAAGGTACGTCCCGGGCATGCCGACCTTACGGGTATGCTGAAATTCGACCAAACGGACGCGCGGAATATCTTAGAGCGCGCCTCGGCGCGTGAAACGGCGATCCGCGTGGCGGCGGGACAAGTCTATCGGCAGTATCTTGCCGCGCTCGGCGTGGAGATCGGCGGTTTGGTGCGCGAGGTCTGCGGTATCAAGGACGACGGCGAATATTCTTTTGACGAGCTGAAAAAGGCGACCCCGCTCGGCATGCTGGACGAAAAGGCGAGCGCGTTGGCGCAGGCTAAGATCGACGAGCTGAAAAAGGCGGGCGACACGGCGGGCGGCGCGGTCGAGATACGGGTGCGTGGCTTGAAGAGCGGCTTTGGCAGCGTGATGACGTACGCGGACAAGCTGGACAGCCAGCTTAGCGCGGGGCTTATGAGTATTCAGGCGACAAAGGGCGTAGAAATCGGCGCGGGCTTTGCGGTGGCGCACACAAGCGGCAAGGATATCCACGACGAGATTTTCTACGACGAAGGCAAAGGCTTTTACCGTAACACCAACCGCGCGGGCGGTATCGAGGGGGGCATGTCCAACGGCGAAGAGATCGTTCTTCGCGTGGCGATGAAACCCATTCCTACCCTGATGAAAGGCTTGCAAACGGTGGAATTTAGCACGAAGGCGGCGGCTACGGCGGCGTCGGAGCGCAGCGACGTATGCGCGATCTTTGCCTTTAAGGTGATTGCAGAGGCGGTGGTGGCGCAGGTGCTTGCGGACGCGGTGCAAACCCGTCTTGGCGGCGACACGATGGCGCAGGTTACGGCGCGTTATAACGATTTGCCGTAAAATAAGGGGGCTACTATGGAAACGATCCGTTTAAAGACCCCGATGATGACGGGGAATATACACGTGGGCGCGGACGTGATCGACGCGCGCCTGCCCGCATTAACGGCGGGGCAAAAGAATTTCGTCGTGACGGACGGCAACGTGTACGCGCTGTACAAAGAGTGGTTTGCGCGGTATTTTGACGGCGCGGAAATTTTCGTTTTGCCCGCGGGCGAGGAAAATAAAACCTTTCAATCCTTGTACGCGATCTTGGAAAAAATGGCGGCGGCGGGCTTGCACAGAAATTCCCGCTTGTTCGCGGTCGGCGGCGGCGTAGTCGGCGATATTGGCGGTTTGGCGGCGGCTTTGTATATGCGCGGGATTTCCTGCGTGCAGATCCCTACGACCCTTTTGGCGCAGGTGGACAGTAGCGTAGGCGGCAAAACGGCGGTGGACCTTGGCGGCGTGAAAAATATCGTCGGGGCGTTCTATCAGCCCTGCGAAGTGCTGGTAGACCCCACGTTTTTAAAGACCTTGCCCCCGCGCGAGATCAAATGCGGCGTGGGCGAGATCGTCAAATACGCGGCGCTCAGCGGCGAGATTTTCGATATTTTGGAAAGCAACGCGGATAAGCTGACCGACCTTGCGTTTTTGTCGGAGCTTATCGTAGCGTGTATTCAGCACAAGGCAAATGTGGTGCAGGCGGACGAAAAGGAGAGCGGGGAGCGGCGTAGCTTGAACGTCGGGCATACGACGGGGCACGCGATCGAGCTGACCAGCGGGCTTTCCCACGGGGAGAGCGTTTTGTACGGCATGCTGTTTGAAACGCGTATGGCGGTATCGGCGGGCGTTTGTGAAAGGGAATACGGTCAGAGGTTGATCGCGCTGACTGAAAAGGCGATCGGGCTTGCGCCCCAAGCGGCGGTGGATTTTTCGGGGATCGGCAACAGTGCCGAAAAGGCGCGCGCGGACAAGAAAAATTCTGGTGACGGCAAAATTAAAATGGCGGTGGCAAAGGCAAAGGGCGAATGGACGATGTTTGCGCTTAGCTTTGAGGAATACCGCGCCGCGCTGATAAAAGAGGCGAAATAAATAAGAAGAGAATAGAAAAAAGGGGACGGGTATGCAGTATATCCAAGGCAGAGAATATTTTGAGGGGGAGTTTCAGCTCCCCGGCGATAAATCGGTGACCCACCGCGCCATTATGCTCAATGGCGGCGCGGACGGCGAGGCGGTGATTACCAACGCGTTACTGGGCGAAGATTGCGTATCGACGTGCCGCTGTATGCGCGCGCTGGGCGCAAAAATCGACGTGGACGGCACGACCTTGCGCGTGAGCGGTACGCCGAGGTTTCGTCGCGGCACGCAACTAAATTGCGGTAATTCGGGTACGACCATTCGCCTTTTGACGGGCTTTGTGGCGGGCAAGCAGATCGACGCGACGCTCTACGGGGACGAATCCCTTTCCTCGCGCCCTATGCGGCGTGTGGCAGACCCGCTTGCTTTGCTGGGCGCAAACGTAAAGACAACGGACGGGCACGCGCCCGTATACGTCACCCCCGCGCCTTTACGCGGGACGGAAATGTCTTTGCTGATTTCTTCCGCGCAGGTCAAGAGCGCGATCTTGCTGGCGGGCATCTCCGCAGACGGCGAAACGCGGGTCAGCGAGCCCGTAAAATCCCGCGACCATACCGAAAGAATGCTTGCCGCGATGGGGGCGAATATCCGCGTAAACGGCAACACGGTCACGGTGGAAAAGAGTAAGTTAAAGGCGGTGGACGTATGCGTTCCGTCCGATATATCCTCGGCGGCGTACTTTATGGCGCTGGGCGCGCTGAAAGGAAAAACCCTGTGTAAAAACGTCGGGATCAACCCCACCCGCACGGGGATTTTGACGGCGTTCGATCGGTTGGGCGTGAAATATTCCTTGCTCAATCGGCGGGTGTCGGGCGGCGAAGAAACGGCGGATATTTTGGTGGAAAAATCGGACATGCGCGCGATCACGCTGACAGCGGAGGACGTGCCCGCGATGATCGACGAGCTGCCCTTGGTGGCGCTCCTTTGCGCGTTTGCGGACGGCGAAACCCATATCACGGGCGCGAAAGAATTGCGCGTAAAAGAGAGCGATCGTATCCGCACGACGGCGGAGCTGATCAACAACCTCGGCGGGGATTGTCAAGAAACCCCCGACGGGTTTATAATCCGCGGTAAGGAAACGCTGACGGGCGGCGATATCGACAGTTATCTTGATCACCGTATCGCGATGACGGGCGCGGTCGGGCTGATCGCCTCGAAAAAGGGCGGCAACGTGCTCCGCGAAGATTGCTGTGCGATCTCTTTCCCCGATTTCTTTGAAAAACTCGGCGTGAAAGGACGGTAAGATAGGGGGCGGTACAAGGTGAACGTGAAAAAACTGCGTTTGGGTTTGATCGGAAAGGACGTTTCCAAATCGGACAGCGAACGGATACACATTTTTATTTTGGGGCAGCTTGGTGTCGAGTGCGAATATCAGCGGTTTTCGGTTGGAAAAGACGGCTTTGACAGCGCGATGCGCACCCTCTTGGGAGATTTCGACGGGTTCAATATCACCATTCCCTACAAGCGGGACGCGATGGAATATCTGGACGAGATCGTGGGCGACGCGGTGGATTACAGCGCGGTGAATACGGTGCTCAACGCGACCCGTACGGGGTATAACACGGACGGGATCGGCTTTTTGCAGATGATCCGCTCGTACGGTATCGAGTACGCGGGCAAGAAGATTTTGGTGCTTGGCGGGGGCGGTAGCGGCAGGAGCACGGCGGCGGCGCTCAAAAAAGGGGGCGCGGCGGTGTATATGTATCAGCGCAACCGCGCGGCTTTGGAAGAAACCTGCCAAAATCTCGGTATTACCCCGATCGACGACCCCGAAAAAGGCGGTTTTGATATTTTGATCAACTGCACGGGGGTAGGCATGCACGACAGCGAGGGGCGTTCCCCTGTCACGGCGGCGGCGTTTTCGGGCGCGGAAAGCGCGATCGATTTGATCTACGTGCCCAGAAAATCGGAATTTTTACGGCTGGCGGAAGAACGGGGTTTGAAGATCTTGAACGGCGCGGCAATGCTGTTTTTTCAGGCGTATTACGCCGACTGTCTGTATCTGGATATCGAACCAAACGAAAAGCAGGTGGAGGAATTTTACCGCTTGTACGAGAAAAAATATTTAGACGATTAACTTCGAGAGGAGAAATACGGTTATGAAATTTTTGGTTATCAACGGTGTGAATTTGAATTTGACGGGCAAGCGTGAAAAGGGCGTTTACGGCTCGGCGAGCTTGGACGAGATCAACGAAACGATCGCGGCATATTGCGCGGCAAACGGCGACAGCGCGGATTTTTACCAGAGCAATATCGAGGGCGAGCTTGTCAATAAACTGCACGAGGCGTTTTTAAACAAGTCCTACGACGGCATTTTGCTCAACGCAGGCGCGTTCACCCATTACAGCTATGCTTTGCGCGACGCGATCGCGGCGATCGATATTCCCGTTGCCGAGGTGCACATGTCTAACGTGCACGCGCGCGAGGAGTTTCGCCACAACAGCGTACTGTCCGAGGTGTGCAAGGGCGTAGTTTGCGGGTTCGGTCACGGCAGTTATATCGCGGCGATCGTCGGGTTAAAGGACGTTTTGGCGAAATAAACGGGGTGGGTTATGAACCTGATTTTATGCGGCATGATGGGCTGCGGAAAGACGACGATCGGGCGTGAAATCGCCGCGCATAGCGGTAAAATTTGCTGTGATACCGACGAAAAAATCGTGGAAAAACACGGCAGGATCGCGGATATTTTCGCGCGCTACGGCGAGGCGCATTTTCGTGAGATCGAAACGGAAACGGTGCGGGCGTTGGCGCAAAAGGACGATCTTGTGATCGCCACGGGCGGCGGCTTGGTGTTGAAAGAAGAGAACGTCGAATTGCTGAAAAAAAGCGGTAAGATCGTGTATTTGCGCGCAAAAAAAGAAACCTTGCTGATCCGTTTGCAAAACGACGGTCAGCGTCCCTTGCTGCAATCGGAAAAAGGCTTGTCCGATCGTTTGGAAGAGCTTTTAAAGGCGCGCGCGCCCATTTATGAGAATGTTGCCGATCACGTAGTGGACGTGGACGGGAAAACTCCCGACGAAATTGCGGCGGAAATTATCGCTTTGACAGAAAAATAAAAGGTAGGCAAATATGAAAACGGTTTTGGTAACCGGCGGCGTGCGCGGGATAGGCGCGGCGATCGCGCGGGCGTTTTTGAAAAAGGGATACCGCGTTTGCGCGGCGTATTCAAAGGACGAGGAAAACGCAAAAAAAATTGCCGCAGAGGGCGTGGAGGTGTTCCGCGCGGACGTGGCAAAGGAAAGCGACGTGAAAGGGTTGTTTGCGGCGATCGGCAACGTGGACGTGCTAGTGAACAACGCGGGCGTTGCGCTCGTAAAACAGATACAGGACGTGAGCTTGGACGAATTTAACCGCCTGATGTCCGTCAACGTGGGCGGCGCGTTTCTCTGTTCCCGCGAGGCGGCGAAAGGCATGATCGATCGTCGCAGCGGCTTGATCGTCAATATCTCGTCCGTTTGGGGCGAGGTCGGCGGCAGCTGCGAAAGCGTGTATTCGGCGACCAAAGCGGCGCTTATCGGGTTTACGAAAGCGCTCGCCAAAGAGCTGGGCTGGTCGGGCGTGCGCGTGAATTGCGTTTCCCCCGGCGTGATTGATACGGCGATGAACGCGCATTTTTCCGCCGAGGATATGAACGCGCTGCAAGAGGATATCCCGATGGGGCGTTTGGGTGACGGCGAGGACGTAGCCAAAGCGGTGCTCTACCTTGAAGAAAACGACTACGTGACGGGTGTGGATATCCCCGTCAACGGCGGGTTTTCGATCGCGTAATGCGCGTGGCGCAACGGTCAATGCTTTTTTAAATAGCTGTCTAAAATGTTTTGGATAAATTCATCCGCGATCCCTGCGGTAGGGGATTGCGGATTTTCTTTTTTCTCGTCCTTGGGCGGCGTTTTTGAGGCGGTATTTTCTTGCTGTTTTTTACAGTCGTTTTTCTTATCCGTTTTATCGTCGGCAAACGTGGAAAAGGTCTGCGAGAATTTAGAAAGGTCGTTTAAAAACCGCAGCATTTCTTCGGAATCCTTGATTTGGCTCATCAACGGTTTCACGCTGTCGGCAAAATTAGGGTTTTGTGAAAGATAATATAAAAGCACCAAAATTAAAATTTCCATATTGCAATATATGCGAAAGTAGCCGAAATTTGCCAAACGGCATAAAATGTAGCATTACGTTGGAGGTGCTGTATGAAAAGTTTTAAGGAATATTCCAAACAGGCGGCGGACGTGGCAAACGCGCAAAGTAACGGCGGCGAAAACACGCAGGCAAAGGACGGGGCTACGGCGGAACAGCTGACAAAAAAAATTGCGGCGGCGTACAACGGCAAGAGCAACGCCGCGATGCTCCAAAGTATTTTGGAAGAGGCGGAACGCGGCAAACGGGCGGGGACGTTATCCAACGAAGAGATCGAGGCGTTCTATCAGAGCTTTGCGCCTATGCTGGACGGTTTTCAGCGCAAACGCCTGCGCGCGGTCGTGCAACGTTTAAAAGAAATATAACAAAAACCGCCGCGGCAAAAGGGCTGCGGCGGTAGACGTGTCGCGACGAACGCCTAAACGGGGTTGGATTTGTCGATTTCTCGCAGAGCGGAAAGCAGGGTATCCACTTCGCTTTCGCTGTTGTAATGGGAAAAGGAAATGCGCGCCAAGCCCCCGTCCTGCGTTTTTAAGGCACTGTGCATCAAAGGAGCGCAGTGCAACCCGCCGCGCACGGCGATATCGTGCCGTTCGGATAAGAAATGCGCGAGGGTTTCCGATTGCAATTCCGCATGCGCAAAAGCGACGATGCCGCAAGGATTGGGGGTGGAATACGCGCGATAATTGCTCTGTTTTTGCAAGCCTTGCAAAAAATATTCGGTGAGGGAAAGTAGCGTTTTGGAAATTTTGCGTTGGTGCAGGGTAAGATAGCGCGCCCCTTCCAAAAGAGAGATCACGGCGGGGTAGGACAGCGTGCCCGCCTCCAACCCGTCGGGGTAAAAATCGGGCATGTCGAGGGAAATGCTCAGCGATCCCGTGCCGCCGTGTAAAAGGGGGCGCGGACAAACGCGGTCGGAAAAAAGCAATGCGCCGCTACCCTGTATGCCCAGCATGCCCTTGTGACCCGCCACGCTGAGTAGATCGATACCCGATTTTTGCATGTTGATCGCGATATGTCCCCCGCCCTGCGCACCGTCGCAGAGCAAAAGGACGGGCTTTGGTAACCGCGCGCGGATCTGCTCGATAGGGGGCGTTGCGCCCGTTACGTTGGAGGCGGTCGTCACGATCGCCATACGGGTATGGGGCTTTATCAACGAACAAAAAATTTCGGGGTCGATATTGCCGTTTTTATCCAAAGGGCAAATATCGTATTCGATAACCCCCGTTTTGCGCAGATATTCTAAGGGGCGCAAGACGGAATTGTGTTCCATACAGGTCGTAACGACGTGGTCGCCCTTTTGTAAAACGCCGAGAATGGCAATATTCAACGCCTCGGTGCAATTTTTGGTGAACACGACGCGATCGTATCCGTACCCGCCGAAAAACTCGTTTAGCGTATTGCGGCAATCCTGCACGAGCCGCGCGCACGCAACGGATAATTTATGTCCGCCCCTGCCGGGGTTGGCGCACACACGCAACGCCGAAAACACGGCGGAAAGAACTTGATCGGGTTTTCTGCCGCCCGTCGCGGCGTTGTCAAAATACAGCATAACGCACCATCCTAATTCAAATCGTCATAAGATATAGTATTCCAAAAAGGAGACACTTATGATATGATGGTTTTAGCGGTGTTCCGCGCGCGGGCGCAGAGCTTGGATTATGCGGAACGGTTACAAAGATATGGCGTGACGGCGACGACGATGCCCACGCCCAAAGAGGCAAAAATCGGCTGCGGCTTGTGCGTGCGGTTCGACGGGCGGTATTATCCCCGCGCAAACGCGATTTTAAAAACGGCAAGATACTCGTCCTTTAAGGGCTTTTATAAAATGGATTTTATTGGGGGCAGAATATCCATTACCCCCTACCCGTAACGCGTTGACGAACAAAAAGAGGAAAGGGGGCGAGAAAATTTTTATAAAAACCTTGCAAAAAGGTTGCGGATATGGTATACTAAGTAGACTATGAAAATTTCGGAGAAAAAAGCGGCGCTTGCCGAGCTGGAAAACTTATATCGGGGCGCGAAACCCGCGCTCTTATACAAAACGCCGTACGAGCTACTCGTTGCGGTGATTTTGTCCGCACAATGCACGGACGAGCGGGTAAACAAGGTCACGGCGGTATTGTTTGAAAAATATTCCACGCCCGAAAGCATGGTCACCCTTTCGCAGGCAGAGCTGGAAAAATATATCTTTTCCTGCGGGTTTTACCGCATGAAAGCGGAGCATATTTTATCCGCCTCACGCGACATTATCGAGAAATTTAACGGCGAAGTGCCCGACACCGTCGAAAGCCTGATGAGCCTTGCGGGCGTTGGTAAAAAGACGGCGAACGTGGTCTATTCGGTGGCGTTTGGCGGCGACGCGATCGCGGTCGATACCCACGTATTCCGCGTAAGCAACCGCTTGGGACTTGCCAAAGGGGATACCCCCCTTGCCGTGGAGGCGGGCTTAAACAAGGCGATCCCCAAAAAAGACTGGTCAAAGGCGCACCATTGGCTGATTTGGCACGGACGGCGGGTTTGCCACTCGCAAAAACCAAACTGCGAAAGCTGTACCCTTAGACCGTATTGCGATTACGGCAAAAATCCGCCCAAGAAAGGTACAACAAAAAGTAAAAAATAAAGAACGTATAAAAACCCCCGAAACGGCAAAAACTGTGGTTACGGGGGTGTTTTTATGCAAGAAGTCAAAGAAAAAACGCCAAGGGAAACGGAGCTTATCCAAACGCTCGCGGAAATTGAAGATTTGGCAGAAAAAAAGACGAAAATCTATTCGCGCTTGCTCACCGAACAGACTTTGGCGCAGGAAATGGAAATCTTATCCGCGCGGCATACCGCGCGCAGGGAAAGGCTGGAAAAATTGGCGTTCGGCAAAGCGAAAAAGGACGAAAAGGGGCAGGACGTGTCGAAAACAAACGGGGGAAACGGGCAAAAATGAAACTGGAAAAACGGGAGATAACGCTTAATGAAACGGACAGCTTAAAGGACGTTTACTATTTGGAAAAAACGCTACTTCGTGAATACAGCGCAAGGCTCGCCTTGGCAAAATGTCAAGAAACGAAGCATGAGCTGTCCGCGCTTGTGAAAGAAGTGACCCAGGATATGGAAAACGTGGAAAAATTGATGAAAAAATCCGCCGAAAACTGTGCTTTGATAGGATAAGAGCGGGAATAAAAGGGATAGACAAGCCAAAAGGCGCGCAAAAAACGACTTTTGGCTTGTTTTTTCTTGACAAAAGCCTCGACGGATAGTATAATAATGTATGCAATAAAAATTTTATGAGGAAGAGGTAATTTACTATGGAAAAGAAACCCGGTGCAGTAAAGAGATTCTTCGGTGAATTTAAAAAATTCATCACGCGCGGTAACGTACTCGACATGGCTGTCGGTGTTATCGTCGGCGGTGCTTTTACGGCAATTGTAAACGGACTTAGTAACTTTGTTTTGAAACCCATTATCAACTGGTTGCTTGCGTTGATGCTCGGCAAAAACGCGCTTAGCGGTATCTATACGTTCCTGCCCAGATGCAAGGCGTATAAGGACGTTTTGGGCGCGGACGGTTTGCCGACGGGTGTACAAGAGCTCGATCTTGCAAACTCGATCTATATCGATTGGGGCGCGTTTATCAACGCCATTATCAACTTCTTGTTGATCGCGTTCGTGCTGTTCATGATCGTGCGCACCATGAATAAATTCAACGAAAACCGTGAAAAGGCGCTTGCGGACGTCAAGCTTGCGGGCGACGAAAGAAAGGAAATCAAGAAAATCGCCAAAGAAGAGCACGTTTCCAAGGAAACGGCAAGAGTGATCTATGCGCAACGCGTGGTAGAAGAAAGAGAGGCGAAAGAGGCGGCGGAGGCTGCTGCGGCGGCGGAGGCTGCGGCAAAAGCGGCGGAAGAGGCGCGCATTGCGGAAGAAAAGGCTACGGCAAACACCCGTTTGCTCGAAGAAATCCGCGATCTTTTGAAAAAGAACAACTAAAATTAAGTTGACTTTTTCTTAAAAAAAGTCTATAATAAAGAAAAGTTAAATAAAGGCGATGAAAAAGCGGGTTTTGCTTGATCGAGCCGACCTGACAGAGAGCGCGTCCGCAGGCTGAAAGGCGCGTAGGTTGGAAAGCATTTCCCTTTCACTTTGGAGCTGTTCTTTTGAGCCCGTTGCATTGGCGGCGGGGGTAGGAAGAAACGTTATGCGCGGCGTTACGGCGCGGAATAAGGCGTGGATAAGCTCCACGTGAAAGCAGGTGGTACAGCGGATTGGTTCGCCCTGCGCGTCGATAGGCGCGCAGGGCGTTTTTCTTTGCCGCGTAGCAAAGAAAAAACATTTTGCAAAAATCAAAGTAGGTAAAAATTATCGGAGGATCAATATGAAAGAAAAAATCGAGGCGTTGCGCGCGGACATTTCCGCGGCGATGGCGCAGACGGAAACGGGCAGGGCACTCTATGAGCTGAAAGTCAAGTTCCAAACGGAGCTCAAAGGGATCATGAGCGGCATGAAAGACCTTGCCAAAGAGGACAGACCGACGTTCGGTAAGATCGTCAACGAATTTAAGCAGGATATGGAAGAAAAATTCGAGGCGCGCGCGGCGGTTGTTCGGCAGATGGAAATGGAAAAGAAATACGCGGAAGAGCGTATCGATATCACTAT
The DNA here is from genome assembly GCA_017462505.1 of Clostridia bacterium. Next base: position 944 of record JAFTQY010000060.1, on the reverse strand, counting down.
GCCCGGCAAAGGCTACAAAGCGGGCGCGCTGCACCCGATCACGCGTGTTAAAAACGAGCTTATCGATATTTTCGCGGGCATGGGCTTTAAAATTTTTGAAGGACCTGAAATCGAAACCGATTACTATAACTTTACGGCGCTGAACACCCCCAAGGACCACCCTGCGCGCGACATGCAGGACACGTTCTACTTGGCGGATAATTTGCTCCTTAGAACGCAGACGTCGGCAGGGCAGATCCGCGTTATGGAAAAGAACGCGCCCCCGATCAAGATTTTGTCCCCGGGCAGAGTGTTCCGCTCCGACGACGACGCGACCCACTCGCCCATGTTCCACCAAATGGAAGGGCTTGTCGTAGATAAGGGCATTACCCTTTGCGATTTGCAAGGTATGCTTGCGGAGTTTGCGCGTAAAATGTTCACTTCGTCTACGAAAGTGCGTTTGCGCCCGTCCTACTTCCCGTTTACCGAACCGAGCGTTGAGGTCGATTTAAGCTGTTCGGAATGCGGCGGCAAGGGTTGCCGTCTTTGCAAGGGCACGGGTTGGATCGAAGTGCTCGGCGCGGGCATGGTAAACCGTCGCGTTTTGGAAAACTGCAACGTTGACCCCGACGAATATACGGGCTTTGCGTTCGGTATGGGTATCGAACGTATCGCAATGCTCAAATACGGTATCAACAACATCAAGACGTTGTTTGAGAATGATACCCGTTTCTTAGAACAGTTCGAGGATTAAAACGGAGAATCTGCGACGCGTCTTGCTCCGTTTTACAAAAATGGAATGCTACGCAATACTGCGTCAGGCTTACGTTATCAAGACTGAGCCGCGAAAAATTAAGGAGAAAAATAAAAAATGAAAGCACCTTTCAGTTGGTTAAAAGATTACGTAGATATAGACGTTACCGCGCAGGAGCTTGCGGAAAAGCTCTTTTCGTGCGGTTTTGAAG
>JAFTQY010000005.1 GCA_017462505.1 Clostridia bacterium | reverse complement strand
GCGGCGATCGAATAGGTGATCAGCGCGTTTTTGCGGAAGAACAGATCGAATACGACCTCTTCCTCGTGCTTTTTGTGGCGGTAAAAACCGTAGCCCATCGTCAGTTGATACAAGTCCGTCAAAAGGGTGAGATTTCTCATGGTTATTGCTCCTTTTTTCCGTCCGTCGTTTCCGCGCCGTCCGTCGCCTTTTTATAATTTTCGGGATAAATTTTGCACATCATATTCCATTTGTCCAAGGTCGGCTCTTCGTCCTTTCTGTCGGCGATAAATTTCACGATCCCGTACTCTTCGCCCTTTGCCGAGCCGATCAGCTTGCCTTCCGTTTTTTTGTTATGCCAAAGCAGATAAATCAAGAGCGCCGAGCCCGCCGCCAGCATCGTCAAGGACAGCACCAACGACCAAGGCACGCCCCCGCCGTTTAAGATATACGCGCTATCGCGCAGGGGTTCCATGATCGAACGGGTAAGCCCGTACACGATAAAATAGCACGCGACGTTGATACCGTTGGGCTTTTTGCCGTTTCTCCAAGCGTTGATAAACAGTAAAACAGACGCCGTCAAGGTCACCATGCTTTCATAGAAGAAAAACGCGTAATGCCAGCTACCCGTCGCCTCGATATACACCGCAAAGGGGAAAAATTGCAACGCGCCGTTCGTCACCTCCGCGCCGTACACCTCTTGGTTGACGAAGTTCCCCCATCTGCCGATAGACTGCGCAAACAACAGCCCGACGACGATACAGTCGCCCACGCGCAAAAAGTTGACTTTTTTCACGATACAAATGACGGCTACGCTCGCCGCGCCGCCGATAATACCGCCGACAATGGAAAGCCCGCCTTGACGGATAGAGCTCCATTTAAACCAGTCGGAAACGGGCAGACCGTCGGTGATACAGTAAAATAGCCGCGTGGTCATGATCGCGATCGGCAAGCCGATCACGAAAAAGGTCAAAAACAGGTCGGACGACATGTTTCTGCGGCGGAAAAGCGCCGTGATGATAAAAAACGCCGCGATCATGCCGCAAACAATGATGATCGCGTAGGCATGGATCTGAGTACCGCCGACCTTTATCGACGGATCCATAGGCCATAACAGGTTAGAAAGAGCCATAAGTGTTCTCCTTGCAAGATGATCTTGAATCCAACTCTACTATCTTTTCGTATATGTGTTTAATAGCCCCACATTCGTTTGAGCCGTACTTCGACCGAATATTTTTTCTTTCAATCGATAACGGCAGAACGAAAGGGTATAACCACCCATACTATTTATTATTATAGCATAATAATAAAAAACCGTCAAGTAGAACTCGACGATTTTTTCATTTTATGATTTTAGGTCAACGGATACGGATTTTCAACGGTTTGATACGGTTGAGCGCGGGCACGGCGATAAAAAGCAATACGTAGTTGACAAGGCTGTTCCAAATTTGCCCTTGGATAAACAGACGGCTGACGAGGTATTTCCAGTAGCTGACCTTAGAATACAGCAACCAAAACGCCGTGGTATTGATCGCCACCGTGCAGAGCAAAAAGGTCAGCACGCAGACAAGCGCCAGTTTTACGTATAAAAACCAAGTTTGGTTCGCTTTCAAGCCGCCGACGATCAAGCCCGACAAAAAGGCGATCGCCGCTAACGAAATGCCGATCCACGGCAGATAGGCAAACCCGCCCGCATTATATAAAAATCCGACCAGATCCCCCAAAAAACAAGCTGCGCCGCCAAAGAGCGGACCGATCAAGATACCCGCAAGCGCCGACGCGAACACCGTCAGGGAAAACTGCGTTTCCGCCAGCTTAAACTCGAACATGTTCGACACCACGACAAACGCCGTAACCACCGCGGTATACGCGATTTTTTGACTGGCTTTCTTTTCGGCAAGCGCGCCAAAGAGCAGCTTTTTCCACAAAGGCGTTTGTTTCTTCTCTTTCGTAGAAACCTCTAACATAATAAAAAACCTCCCGTTGAGAGGTCCGCAAATGGTGTGCACAGCAGGCGTTTTTCGCGTTTCATCGCGACACGTATGCTGCCTTTCGTAGCGGACGCGCCCCGACACCGCAGAAAGACGAAGAAGATTTTCGCTCCCTTTCGTTCACCGACAACGTCCCGTTCGGTGACACTTTACGCGCCAAAGGCTACTCTTACTTTGTGTATTTATTATACGCCTATTCTCTGGCAAACGCAAGCGTTTGCACAAAGTTTTACGAATATTTTTTGCCCCTTTCACGCAAAATGTCCGTATGGGCTTGATTTTTATCAGAACGACGATTATTTTTATTACGCTGCTCGCCATTATGCGGCTGATGGGCAAACGCCAGATCGGGGAAATGCAACCCTACGAGCTGGTCATCACCCTTATTATTTCCGAGCTTGCCTGTATCCCCATGGCGGACAATTCCATTCCCCTTTTGTACGGCGTAGTCGCCATTTTGACGGTGTTTTTAATGCACCAGATCGTGTGTTTGATCGATTTGAAGGTTGCCGCTTTAAAACCCGTTATCAGCGGCACGCCCAGTATCGTTCTCAATAAAAACGGCGTGGACGATTCGCAGTTAAAGAAAAACAACCTCAACGTTTCAGACTTGATCGAAAGCTTGCGCGTCGAGGGGTATTTCGCCTTGGACGCGATCGAATACGCCTTGTACGAGGCGGAGGGCGCGTTTTCCGCTCTGCCGAAAAAGGATTATCAAGACCTGCAAACGTCCCTGCCGATCGTACTTGTCAACGAGGGAAAATTCGATCAAAAGAACGTCGAAAAAACGGGGAAAAATACCGATTACTACCTAGACGTGTTGAGACGAAACGGTTGTAAGGACGAAAAAAAGGTGCTGATCATGACCGTGGACGGAAACGGAAAGGTATACCTGCAAAAAAAGGGAAAAGCCTATCAGGTCCTGTCGCTAGCTTGGGAACAGCCGCTGTGGTAAAGGAGGGTTTATGATACGGACGATTGCAAGCATTTTTATTACGCTCGGTTTGATTTTGGGCGTTTCCTTTTATGAAAGCTACCGCGTGGACAAAACCTTTGACGAGCTCCGCTCCGCGTTTGAAACCTTGCACGAAAAGACGGAGCTTGGCACGGCGACCTACAACGACGGCGTTGCCGCGCGCAGTTTTTGGGATAAGAAGAAAGAAACCTTACATTTTTGGTTGCCCCACGGCGCGTTGCAGGAAATCGATTTTCAGTTAAACGAGGCGATCGGGTTTTTGTATTTAGACGACAACGAGGGGGCATTGCCGAAAATCGAAGTTTTGATCGGCTTGACGGACGCGATCCCCCATTCTTACAACTTCGACGTGAAGAATATCTTTTAAAAAAAACAAAAGAACAACCACGCGATAGCCGCGTGCTTCGGTAGAGCTTTATCGATGAGCAGAAATGTCATACCGCTCAGCCTACGATTTGGCGTAGCCAAACCGAGCGTAGCGAGTGGAGTGTATCTTAAAAAAGTAATAAGTAAGAGGAAAAAGTGAATAAGTGCGGTGAAGATTTATAAAGAGATACGCTCGACTTCGCAATAGAGTTGCTCCGCTCGGTATGACAAGCATACCGAATAGCATGTTGAACGGTATGACTAGGGCTATGCCTGAAAAATAAAAACCACCCGATATCTGGGTGGTTTTTATTTTTTTAACCGTTTTTACGCCAAGCCGTAGGCATGGATGATACGCACCGTCGCGTCGAAAATATTCCGCACGAATTTCTTCACCGCCACAAACGTCGCCATATCGATTTTTGACGTTTCGTTGCTCTGCATCATCGCCACCGCCGCGTTGAAATTTTTACAGATCGCCTGCATGTCGTCGTCGATCGCGGTATACGCGTCCTCCGTTCCGACGCGCTGTATCGCGTACATATCCTCCACCGTCTTGTTCATCGCGGACAGGATATCCCCATTGCCCGATTGTAAATACGCCGCCGATTGATGGTTGAGATCGGCAAGCAAGGCGATAAAGCGTTGGAGCTGTACGTTCCCTTCAAGCTCGGTCGCCATTAGAGTTCCACTCCGTTCATTTTCAACAGCTCGCGCGCGCTTTCCACGCTGTCCACGCCCGTCTTGTTTTTAATGGGCGCAAATTCCTTTTCGCGCACGACCTCGTAGGGCAAAACGCTGCCCATGAGCTTTATGAGATCGACCGCCAACGCCTCGAACTTTTTGCCGTTTTCCTTTTCGGGCTTTCTCGTCACGCCGTCCTCGCAAAGACATTCGATCTTCTTTTCGACGATATGCACGGGGATCTTTTTGCCCTCCACTTCTTCCAGCTTGGAAAGACGGAACAGATAGTTCATAATAACGCCGTAGCTGTACACCAAATCGCCGTTTTCGTCGCGCATGTTCGCCATTTCGTCCGTCAGCTCGTAATATTCAATGATATCGGGCTTGTCGCCGTCCATACAAAGTACGCCTACCTTTTCGGTGGGGATCGTCTTAAAGATCGCTTTCGCGCCGCAGTTTACGCCGCTTTCGATCGTCGCGCCGACGAATACGGGGTCGGCGATACGCTGTAACACGTTATCCACCGCATAGATATTCAGCCATTCCACGCCGCGCGCGTGCAGATCGTCCACAAGCCCCGCCTTTTTCAACGAGCTAAACCAACCGCCGTTGCCGTTGGGGGAAAGAGCGGGCAGATCCTTGCGTTCCAAAATAATTTTGCCGTCGTAATCGACCGCGGGCGCCATTTCCTGCTTGAAGAACTTCACGTCCTTTTCGTCGTAGCCGAAATACCCGTGTTCCTTCCAAAACGCCGTCGTTTGCTCGTGGTTTTTGTCGCTCGTCATGATATACAGAGGCACAACCACGCCGCATTGTTTGGTCACGTCCTGCAAATTGCGCATTTGCTGCTCGAAAATATACAAGGGCTTGGTGATACCGATATCGTACGCGCCCTTAGGCCCGTCCACGCCAAGGCGAGTACCCATACCGCCCGCCAAGAGCACCGCCGCAACCTTGCCAGCCTTGATCGCCTCTACGCCGATATTTTCAAATTCGGCTTTTCTTCTTTCGATCTCTGCATGGCGCAAGCCGTTAATCGGGCGGATCTCGCGGTCTTTCCCCGTCAAATCCGTAGGATTAGCCAACGCGGCCTCAAATTCCCAGTTGATCGCCGCGATTGCGCTAAGCAACGTCTTTTTCTGCTCGCACGTAAGCTCGTCGTAATATTTCAAGAGCTGTGTTTGCCCTTTTTCTTCCAATAAACTCTTTGCCTGTTCGTAAGTCATAAGCCTGCTCCTTTTCTTTTATTATCGCTTATCATTGTATCAAATTTTATCGGCAAAAGCAATACTTTTTCAAAAAAAATCACAAGGAATTCTTTCGTTGTTTTTTCGTATTCTTCCGCCGTAATTTTTTTCGATTTATTTTTCATTTTTCCCTTTACAAAGCCAAAAAATCGTGCTATACTATGGGTATGGGATTAAGATCGTATTTTAAAAACAAATTTTTTGCGCGGCGATTGAAAAAGAGCGGTTTGACCTTTCCGATCGTCAGCAAAATCAACGGGGTGACGTCGGCGGATCGCCAAGGCGCTTTGGCACAATCGGCGCAGGGCGACGATTTGCAGATCGTACATACTCCGTTGAAAAAATATCCGCACAATACGTATATTTACAGTATATCCCTCAACCGCGTTTTGGGGTATCTGGACAAGGAGCTGTCCAAAAAGCTGCAATACGTGTTCGGCGACGGGTTCTGTTTGGACGGGGAGATCCGCGAAATGCTCGGCGGCTCGCCCGAATACGATTATTTTGGGTGCAGTATCTACGTATACGACACCAAGGAGCTTATGAAAAACGTGGACGATTTTTCCCATCTTCGCAGTTAACCATACTATCCAAAGCCGTTTGTTAATAAACGGCTTTCTGTTTTAACGAGGTGCTTTATGATGAAACAAAAATGGATCTGGGTTCAAAACGACCCGATTGAAAAGGACAGCTACGCGGAATTTATCGGGGGATTTCACGCCGAAACGGACGGCAACGTGACTCTCCATATTGCCTGCGACAGTATTTATAACGTGGAAATCAACGGCGAGCTGGCGGCGTTTGGCGCGTGCGCCGATTACCCCCACCGCAAATATTACGACAGCGTCGATATCACCAAGTATTGTAAGGCGGAAAACGAGGTAAAGATCACCGTTTGGTATTTGGGGGTAGGAAATTCTAACTACAAAGAGGCAGAGCGGGGCTTGGCGTTTGAAATTCTGCAAGGGGATACCCCCCTTTTAACAAGCTCCGAGGATATGCTTTCTAGAAAGAATATCAATTTTAAAAACGGGTATTGCAAAACCATCACCACGCAGCTTGGGTTATCTTTCCTTTACGATAATACCGTGGAAAACACCCTGCCGTATGAAAAGAGCGAAGTAAAAGGCGAATGTACCGCCGAGCCGCGCGGCAGAAAAAACTGCGTTTTAACGGGAAGAACCCCCGTTACCATCAGCCGTATCGAAAACGGTTACCGTATCGCTTGGGAAAGAGAAACGGTCGGGTTTTTAGAACTGGATTTCGTCAGCCCGAAAGAACAAAAACTCACGATCGCATACGGGGAACATTTGGGGCTGGGCAAAGTGCTCCGTCTGCACGGCAGTCAAGATTTTAGCGTAGAATTTGTCGCCAAAGCAGGCGAAAACAAGTACCGCAACGCTTTCCGCCGCTTGGCTGGCAGATACCTCGATATCGAATGTGAAACGGAACTGGATATTAACTATATCGGCTTAAACGAGGTCATGTACCCCTTGGAAAAGAGGGCGCGGACGTTTGCCGATCCCCTTTCGCAACAGATCTACGATACCTGCGTACATACCCTCGTTTGCTGTATGCACGACCATTACGAGGACTGCCCTTGGCGGGAACAGTCGCTCTACGTCATGGACAGCCGCAACCAGATGCTTTGCGGGTATTTTGCCTTTGACGGCACGGAATTTCCCGCCGCGAATTTGCAGCTGATCTCCGACGGACTTCGCGACGACGGGCTTTTGGATATTTGTTTCCCGTCGGGAAAACCGTATACCATTCCCTTTTTCTCGCTCATCTTCCCCATGCAAGTTTACGAATATAAGCTGTACGCGCGGGACGATAGGTTGGTAAAAACGCTGATCCCGACCGTGCGGCGCATTTTGGACGAGTTTGCAAAGCGGATCGACGAAACGGGGCTGATCCCCGCGCTCAAAGGGCATTGGAATTTTTACGAGTGGACGGACGGGAGCTATGGCGATCAGGAATACGGCGGCAGGATAAGCCCCACCCATTACGATCTGATCTTGAACTGCGCGTACGTGTACGCCTGCGACTATTTTGAAAAACTGACGGGCGAAAAACGGGATACGACCACCTTAAAACAGGCGATCGAGCGCAATTTCTATAACCAGGAAAAGGGCTTGTACAAGCTTTGTCTTTCGGGCGAAGAGCGGTACAGCCAGCTCGGCAACGCCTTTGCGTATTTGATCGGGCTTGGGGATACCGACTTTGCAAAACGACTGTTTAGCGACGAGCTGATCGAGGCGTCCCTGTCTATGCGCTCTTTCTACTACGACGCGTTGCTTAAAGCGGACGAAAAAAACAAAGACTTTATTCTGCAAGATATCAAAACGCGTTATAAAAAGATGCTGGACGCAGGCGCGACAACCTTTTGGGAAACGGAGCTTGGATGGAAAGACACTATCGGCTTTGCGGGCAGTCTTTGCCACGGTTGGAGCGCGTTGCCTATCTATTATCTGTGCAAGTACGAACAATAAAAAACGCATACAAAAAAAGTTCCGCTTTGAACGGAACTTTTTTTATTGCCTCTCGGGGCTTTTGCAAAATGATAACAAGCTTATAGTAAGCCCTTTTTGATTTGCCGAAACACCCTTTGCAGGGGATAAAACAACAGCCCCACCGTCACCGCCGTACAGATCGCCTGCGGTATCATAAAGGACAGCGACGCGTAAAAATACGCCCGCCGCGCTCTGTCGGAAAAGCCCAGCCACCACGGCGTCAATAAATCGTCAAACAGGGTAAAGCATACCGTACATACGCACGCCGCCGCCGTCAGCCACCAAAGACAGACGAGCGGTCTTTTTACGATATGCCCAAACCCGCCGAATACCGCCGATAAGAAATTGTAATACACAAGATACAAAACGAGCACCGTCGGGGAAAAGGAAAAGACGAATTGTCTGAGCGTCGAAAACGCCGTCGCCGCCAGCATGCCCCGACATATCCCGAACACGAACGAATACGAGATGAAAAGCAAGGTGACGATCTCCACCCCCGGGATCGCGGCAAGGGGCAACTGCGCCCCGATCAAAAGCGCGACGAACACGGCAAGATAAGCGCACTCTTTTGCCGAGCGCGCCCAAATATTTTTTTTCGCCTTTTTAGGCGTTTTTTCTTCGGGATTGTCCGTTTGCAATCCCGCCGTTTTGCCGTTCATCGCGTACCGTTCCCTATCCCTTTATCAAAAACCTTGATATACAAAGATATAAATGCCGTCCTTTATCACCGTCAATTCGTTTATGCCGACGATCGCGCCGCCGCAAACCTGTCCGTCGTATTCCACGCTCCCCCATTCGGTAGACGCCATTTCGCTATCCGACGTGTAAATCATCCAACAGGGGTTGTAGTTCGCCCCGTTCTCGATACCGTTGATCTCGGTTACCATGCCGTCGGATACGGTAAAGGTCAACTCGCCCTTGCTCTGCAAGTTTTCCATCGCCGTCAAAAGCACGGCGTTCCCCTCCACTTTGTCCACACGGATCACCACCTGCGTATCCGTCGCGGAAAGCAGCGTAGCCTCTGCCTTGCCGTCCTTTTTACAAGCGGCAAACCCAAAAGCGCACAGCACAACAAGCATACAGGAAACAAGAAATACTTTTATACGTTTCATAAAACGCCTCCTAAAAAACAACCCGAACGCGGTATGCGTTCGGGCAAAATTAACAAACGGAAACCACCGCCATAAAAAAGCGGTGCTTTTACGTCTTTTCCGCCCATCCGCAGAAAAATGTTGACGAAAACGCAGGGCAGGTCTCCCGGCTTACAACGCCCTTGCACGTCGATTTTTACCGCCAAAATCAGCGTTCATCGCGTACCGTCCCCCCTCTTCCCGCTTTTGGCAGTGAGGAAAAACAGGCGTTCTTACGGTTGCGGAGGCAGCGGAGCAACTCTACCAAAAAGCAGATTTCCCTCTTCCCTATTAAACCCTTTCCGCAGAAAGAGTACCGCGCGTTCGTATATAATTTTTATGTTCACGGGCGCGGAGCGCACCGTCAAAATCCCTTAATACAGAGCGTCGGAAAGTTCCTTTCTCGTTCTTGTGGAAACCCAACAGCAGGACACCGACCCCGGGCCTACGTGCGAGCCGATAACAGGCCCCATAATGGTAATCCTCGGTTTTACGCCCGTACGTTCTTCTACGAGCGCGGCAAGCTCCGCCGCCCCCTTTTCGTTGTTGGTATGCACGATCACGGCAAGCTGTTTGCCGTCAAAGCTTTCCACGGGCGCAACGTTCAAATGGTCGATGACCCGCGAAAACGCCTTTTTCATGCCCTTGCATTTTTCCAGCACTTTCAGCTTACCCTCTACGTCAAAGGAGAGCATGGGCTTGATATTGAGCATCGTGCCAAACGCCGCGGACATAGCGGACACCCGCCCGCCCTTTTTTAAATAAAACAGGTCGCTAGGGATAATACAATGCTGTACGTGGTGGCGCGTTTCCATCAAATACTCGTACGTTTCCTTGGCAGACATGCCCTTATCGCGGCAATCCGCGGCAAGCTCTACCAAAACGCCCTGCCCCACCGTTGCGGACAGAGGGTCTACGGCGTACACGGTAAAATCGGGATATTCCTTTTTCATATCCTCCGCCGCCTGCCGAGTGATCGTAATGGTGTTGGCAAGCCCCGACGAGATCATAAAATGCACCACTTCCTTGACCCCCGCCTTGGCAAGCGCGGTAAAATGCTGCATGTGCGCGTCGTAATTCAGCTTTGCCGTACGGGGAAAATACCCCGCGGAAACCTTTTCGTAAAAAGCAACGTACTCTTCGTTGGACGTAAAATTATCCAAATATTCTTCGATCGCGCCGTCCTTTTCCATCGTGAACGTTAAGGGCACAAACCAAATATCGCGCTCTTTTACGTAATCGCTTTTCAAATCGCAGGTGGAATCGGTGGATACTGCAAAACGAGCCATTGTCCTTTCTCCTTGTTTCGTTGAATTTGTTCATTTTGTATTATAACACAAAAGGGCGTTTTTGTCAATAAAATAGGAAATATTTTTCGCGAAAATGTAATGAATTTTTATGACATATTTTTCCGAGCCGAATCTTTTGCAAATCGTCGGTAAAAAATTAAAATTTTCTTCCTTAAAAGGCTTGAAAAATCCTTATAAAAACGCTATAATGGTATAGGAAAGTTTTGTCCGTAGGACAAAGCAAAAAACGAAGAAGAGAGAACTTATGACCTTACAGGATTATCTCAATTTACGAAACGGTACGGACGTGCGCGGGGTTGCCGTAGACGGCGTTGCGGGCGAGCCGATCACCCTCACCCCCGAGGCGGCGCAAAATATCGTGGCGGCGTTTTGCGCGTGGCTGTCTAAAAAAACGGGCAAGCAAAAACTGCTGATCGCCGTCGGACACGACAGCCGTATTTCCGCCCCCAGCCTTTGCGACGGCGCGGTAAAGGGCATTACGTTGTCGGGACACGACGCCTTAGTCACGGGGCTGTCCACGACCCCCTCGATGTTCATGCTGCTCAAAGACGAACGCCTTACGGCAGACGAACGCCCCGACGGGTCGCTGATGATCACGGCGAGCCATTTGCCGTATAACCGCAACGGGCTCAAATTCTTTTCGGAAAACGGCGGCTTGGAAAGCGGCGACATCAAGGAAATTTTGACGATCGCGGCAGATATTTCCCTCGGCGATACGACCGCGGGCAAGACGGTTTACTGTTCTTACCTTAACGAATACGCGCAATCGCTTGTGGATATCGTCCGCAAGGCTTGCGGAGAAAACGAGCCCTTGAAAGGCAAGCGTATCTTGGTGGACGCGGGCAACGGCGCGGGCGGATTTTACGCGGACAAAGTCCTTGTGCCCTTGGGCGCGGATACGACGGGTTCGCAATTTTTAGACCCTGACGGTACGTTCCCTAACCATATCCCCAACCCCGAAAACAAAGAGGCTATGGAATCGGTTTGCGGCGCGGTAAAGGCGGCAAATGCCGATTTTGGCATCATCTTCGATACGGACGTAGACCGTGCGGGCGCGGTGGACAAGGACGGCTCGGAAATCAACCGCAACCGTTTGATCGCCCTCATCTCCGCGATTTTGCTTGCAGAGAAAAAGGGCACGATCGTCACCGACTCGGTCACCAGCGACGGATTGGCGAAGTTTATCGCCGCAAAGGGCGGCAGACATCACCGCTTTAAACGTGGCTATAAAAACGTTATCAACGAGGCGATACGGCTCAACGAGGCGGGCGAATACACCCCCCTCGCCATTGAAACGAGCGGTCACGCCGCGCTGAAAGAAAATTATTTCTTGGACGACGGCGCGTATCTGATCACGCGGCTCTTGATCGCCCTTGCCAAAGCGGCGAAAGCAAACAAATCCCTTTCCGATTTGATTGCAGACCTCGAAATGCCCGCCGAGGCGCAGGAGATCCGTCTGCGTTTCAAAGACGGGTGCGATTTCAAAACGGTCGGCTTTGCCATGCTGGAAGAATTTAAGGCGTACGCAAGCGCGCACGCACACGCCGCTCCCGCCCCCGACAACCACGAAGGGTGCAGAGTGCGTTACGATAAAGACCACGGCAACGGTTGGGCGCTCGTTCGCATGAGCTTGCACGATCCCATTTTGCCCATCAACGTCGAAAGCGACGAGAAAGGCGGCTGCAAAAAGATCGCCGCGGATCTGTATACTTTCCTCAAAAACTACGATTTTCTCGACCTTAGCCCTTTGGAAAAGGCGATTAAATAAACTGCTTTGCGCGGCGGCAACGCCGACAAGAACTCTGCGCGGCGCAAGCGCCGCCGAAACAACCACGAAAAAGATTGAAAACATATCAATAGGAGAACTAACATGGACGTACAGAAAACTACCATCAACGCAATCAGAATCCTGTCTGCGGAAGCGATCGAAAAGGCAAAATCCGGTCACCCCGGTCTGCCCATGGGCTGCGCGCCTATCGCATACACCCTTTTTCAGAAATTCCTGAAAATCAACCCCAAAGACATGGCTTGGGACAACCGCGACCGCTTTATTCTTTCCGCAGGTCACGGGTCTGCGCTCAACTACACCCTGTTCCACCTCTACGGCATGGGTATCACCAAAGAGGATCTGATGAGTTTCCGTCAGCTCGGCTCTAAGACCCCCGGTCACCCCGAATACGGTCACACGTACGGTGTGGAAACGACGACGGGCCCTCTTGGTCAGGGTATCGCAAACGCCGTCGGTATGGCGCTTGCCGAAGCGCACCTTGCGGCAAAATACAACAAGCCCGATTTCCCCGTAGTCGATCACTACACCTACGCGATCTGCGGCGACGGGTGCTTGGAAGAGGGCATCTCTTACGAGGCTTGCTCGTTTGCGGGCGCAAACAATTTGGGCAAGCTCATTCTTCTGTACGACGATAACGATATCACGATCGAGGGCGACACCGACGTTACCTTCCGCGAGGACGTAGAAGGCCGTTTCAAGGCGCAGAACTGGCAGGTATTGCACGTGGATTTCGTGGCAAGCCCCGACGACGTAGACGCCCTTGCAAACACAATCAACGCGGCGAAAGCTTGTACGGATAAACCCTCCGTCATCATCTGCAAAACGCATATCGGCTACGGCTCGCCCTTGGAAGGCTCGGCAAAATGCCACGGCGCGCCCCTCGGCGCGGAAAACCTTGCAAAATCCAAGGAAACGCTCGGCTGGGATTACGCTCCGTTCGAGTGCCCTCAGGAAGTATTCGACCATTGCGCGGTTGCGGCAAACGCAGGCGCGGACGCGCAAAAGGCTTGGAACGAGCTGTTCGCGGCGTACGAAAAAGCATACCCCGAACTTGCGGCGGATTATAAAAGGGCAATGGCAGGCGAAAAGCCCGACTTTGACAGCGTAGAAGGGCTGTACGATTTTGAAAAGCCCATGGCGACCCGTCAGACCTCCGCGAAAGTCCTCAACCAGTTGGCGGCGTTGATGCCCCAGCTTATGGGCGGCTCGGCAGACCTTGGCCCGTCCAACCTTTCCGAAATGAAAGACACCGACGATATCAAATACGGCACGTTCTCCGCAGACAACTATGCGGGCAGAAACATGCACTACGGTATCCGTGAACACGCGATGGCGGCAATGGCGAACGGCATGCAGCTCCACGGCGGTATTCAGGCGTACTGCGCTACGTTCTTCGTGTTCTCCGATTATTGCAAACCCGCAATGCGTTTGTCGGCGCTTATGAAATTGCCCGTGACCTATATCATGACGCACGACTCGATCGGCGTCGGCGAGGACGGCCCTACCCATCAGCCCATCGAACAGCTGATCATGCTCCGTTCCGTTCCCGGATTGAAAGTATACCGTCCTGCGGACGGCAAGGAAACGGCGGCGGCTTGGGTTTCCGCACTTTCGGGCAACGAACCGACCGTGCTCGTCCTTTCCCGTCAGAACCTGCCTCAATACGCAAATAGCGGTAAGGCGGCGCTCAAAGGCGGCTATGTCCTCGAAGATTGCGACGGCACGCCCGACGTATTGCTTATGGGTACGGGTTCGGAAATCGACCTGTGCGTAAAGGCGAAAGCGGTGCTTGCGGAAAAGGGCGTGAAAGCGCGCGTTGTGTCCATGCCTTGCTTTGAAGAATTTGAAAAGCAGAGCGCGGAATACAAAAACAGCGTAATTCCCGCTGACGTTAAGGCGAGAGTTTGCGTAGAGGCGGCTTGTCCTTACAGTTGGTACAAATACGCAGGCGACTACGGCGAAACGGTATGCATGACGGGCTTTGGCGCGTCCGCACCCGCAGGCGTGTTGTTCCCCCACTTCGGTTTCACCGTAGAAAACGTGGTGGAAAAGGCGCTCGCGTCGATCGCAAAAACGAAATAAGTTTTCTGTATAAAGCAACCCCGACGGCATATCGATCGCCGTCGGGGTTTATTGTATAGTAAAATCATGCGATAGTCACGTTGTTTTGGCGTAGCCAAACCAAGGGAGTGGAACGACCGCGTGGAGTGTATCTGAAAAAGTAATAAGTAAGAGTGAAAAGTGAATAAGTGCGGTGAAGATTTATAAAAAGATACGCTCGTTTTCGCGTCTGTCATTATGTCATACCGACCGAGCGTAGCGAGTGGAGTGTATCTCAAAAGGTAATAAGTAGGAGGGAAAAGTCAATAAGTGCGGTAAGATTTATAAGGGATACGCTCGACTACGGCTAACGCCTACGCTCGGTATGACGTAATGACATAAACGTTTTTATAATTTTTCAACGAATTTTCACAATCTTACAACGCCGCTTTCGCAATTGCAT
>JAFTQY010000059.1 GCA_017462505.1 Clostridia bacterium | reverse complement strand
GCACGAAGGAAGAGGACTACGTTGAAAAGATGTTCGTCTGCTGCACGCACGATCCTATTTTGTTGTTCTCGTCCAAAGGCAAAGTGTATTCGATCAAGGGTTACGAAATTCCCGAGGCGAACAGAACGGCGCGCGGGCGCGCGATCGTCAATATCGTGCAGCTTGACCAGGGCGAAAAGATCGAGGCGGTGTTGCCCGTTCTTGAAAACGGTACGGGATACCTCGTTATGGCGACCGAAAACGGTTTGATTAAGAAAACGCACACCGACGAATTTAAGCGTATCCCCAGAAACGGTAAAATCGCTATTAAATTGCAAGAACACGACCGCTTGATCGCGGTACGGTTCACGACGGGCGAGGACGAAATTTTGATCGCGTCGCGCGGCGGTAAGTGTATCCGCTTTGCTGAAACGGACGTACGTCCTACGGGGCGCGGCACGCAAGGCGTTAAGGCGATCACGCTGGGCAAAGGCGATATCGTCGTGGATATGCTGATCATTGACCCTGCGTTCGATCTGTTCACGCTGACGTCGCTGGGCTACGGGAAGCGCTCGAAGATCGACGATTACCGTTTGCAGAGCCGCGGCGGTAAGGGTATCAAGGCAGGCGTGTTCAACGAAAAGACGGGCGATTTGGTCAGCCTGAAACCCGTCACCGACAACGACGATATTATGATTATCACGATGGGCGGCACGATTATCCGTATGCACGCGGACACGATCAGCTGTATCGGCAGAAGTACGCGCGGCGTACGCGTTATGAATGTTAAGGACAGCACGATTGCTACCGTCGATATCACCGAGCGTGACGACGAGGCGGAAGTAGAAGAGCCCGAGGAAACGGCGGCGGACCTTAGCCCCGAGGATTTGGCGGAAGGCGTTGACGATACCGAAGATACGGAAGAAACGGTAGTTTTGGACGACGAAGTCGTTGACGAAACGCCCGCAGACGAAGAATAATCTATTTTGAAATAATCGAAAAACACTCTCGATTTGCAGGCGAGAGTGTTTTTTGATTATTCTCTTGCTTTTGGCAACAAAATATGCTATAATAAAGAAAAACGTGGGGGGACGGTATGCAACGAAAGAGAAAATGGACAAAAATCCTGTGCGGCGTTTTGGCGGTTTCGGTGTTGGCTGTCGGCGGTTTTTCCGCTTGTAAAAAGAAGATAGGGATTGCCGATTTGGTGGATTTTACCGTGTCGGTCGAAAGCGGTAGGGATATGCGCGTTCTACATATTTCCGACCCGCAGTTGACGGACGTTGAAAATGCGGAAAATTATTGCTATCGCTACGTTCGGCAGGTCGTGGAGCGGTACGACCCCGACCTTATTTTGGTGACGGGCGACCTTGTGTACGGGCAATTTGACGACGACGGGACGATTTTTGTTGACTACGTAGAGTTTATGGAAACGCTGGACACGCCTTGGGCGCCTGTATTCGGTAATCACGATAACGAGAGCGAAATGGGCGCGGACTGGCAATGTCGGCAGTTGGAAAACGCCGAAAATTGTTTGTTTAAACAGCGTGAGCTGTCGGGCAACGGGAATTATTCCGTGGGCTTGGTGCAGGACGGAAAGCTAAAACGGGCGTTCTTTATGCTGGATAGCAACGGTTGCGGCGGTATGAGCGCGGCGACCCGTGAAAACGGGCACAGTACGACCTCGGTCGGACTAATGGACGACCAAAGGGCATGGTATACAGGCGCGATGCAACGGATAAAAGGATATTCTGCGGAAACCAAACTGTCCATGGCGTTCCATATTCAGCCTTTCTTTTTTCGATGGGCAATAGGGAAATACATACCGTCCTTGGCATTTTACGGGCTTGATTTGGACACGTTTGCGCAAACCGAAAGCGGTGATTTTGGATATATCGGGAAAGAGATGAAAGGGGCTTGGGGAAACCGAGATAACATTTATCTAGAAGTAAAAGATCTGGGCGTAGATTCTATTTTCGTCGGGCATGAGCACTTGAATAGTTTTAGTATCGTTCACGACGGTATGCGTATGCAATATGGGCAAAAATGCTCGCAATACGACCGCTATAACAAGTGGGTGGACGGGGCAATCGTTGGGGATTACAGCCACGTAGGCACGCCGATCATGGGCGGCACAATGTTGCCCGTTTCGCAAGCGGACGGGAATTTTGTTACCGAAAATATGGGCTTGCTTTTATACGACGAGGCTTGGGGCGTTTGAGCGCAAATACGGCAAAAGGGCATAGGACGTATCGAAACGAAATAAAAAACAAGCGTTGCAAAACAACGCTTGTTTTTGTTTGTCGCAAGATAAATTA
This sequence comes from Clostridia bacterium, assembly GCA_017462505.1. The sequence goes on along the minus strand of JAFTQY010000059.1, from coordinate 5,534 downwards.
TTGCTCGTCTTCGGGGTTTTCTTCCGCGATATTGATCATATCAAACGCGCGGATCAGGAAACCCGAAATGGGGAAGCTCGCCTGTATCACAATGATAATAATCAGCATTTGCGAAAGGGTAAAATCAAGACTTGCCCAGCCGTTGAGCACCAACGCGTCGCCGATCGGCTTGATCAAAAGCACCAGCAGGCACAAGCCCGTCGATACGATAAACAGCACGCCGCGCAGCAGGTTGAAGGGCTGACAAATTCGATACAGCATTACAAGCCCCGAGAAGGTCAGCACGATCATCATCATAGCTTGATAATGGTCGGTTTTGCCCAGCTCGTTTACCAAGGCGAAATCGTTGCCAAGAGGGGTACGGCTGATAATGTACAAGGTCATAATGGCGATACCCATGGTGAGTGCGCCCGGTAGCGCGCGGCTTAGTACGTACGGGATAAATTTGCCCTTGACGCGCGCGGTGTTGGGCTGCAACGACATAACGAAAGAGGGCAGAGCGCTGATAAACATTTCAAACATGAGCATATTGCTCGTTTCAAAGAAATATTCTTCCTTGACGCAGATACATACCGTTGCCAAAATCAGCGTGAGCAAGGTTTTCATGATATACAGCGCGGATGAGCTCTTAATATTGTTGATAACGCGGCGGCCCTCGTTTACGATCTTGGGCATAGAGCCGAAGTTATTGTCCTGCAAAACCAAGTTGGACACGTTTCGCGCCGCCTCGCTGCCCGAGGCTACGGACACGGCGCAATCCGCCTCTTTCATCGCCAGAATATCGTTTACGCCGTCCCCCGTCATCGCGACGGTATTGCCCGCTTTTTTGATCGAGCGGATAAGAATGGCTTTCTGTTCGGGGGTAACTCTGCCAAAGACGGTATATTCGTTGGCGGCGTTTTCCACGTCGATATCGGACAGCCCCTCTAAGGAAATGAACTGCGCGGCGTTGGGAATACCCGCGCGGCGGGCTACCTCGGCTACGGTCACGGGGTTATCGCCCGAAATGACTTTGACCGCGACATCGTTTTTTCTGAACCATTTGATCGTTTCAATGGCGTCGGGACGGATATTATCCGACAGCGTAATCACCGCGATCGGCTTGATGCCGGACGGGAGCTTGTCGTTTTGTATCTGCCCGGGCGCGTGCGCCAGTACCAGCACGCGCAAGCCCATTTGCGCATATTGCTTTACGAGCTTTTCAATACGGACGGGCATGGGTTTTAACACAAATTCGGGCGCGCCCATAATAAACGTTCCCTCGTCGAGGAAGGTGACCGCCGAGAGCTTTCTCGCGGACGAGAAGGGCATCATCGCGACGGGTTGTAATTTTGCCGAATGACCGAACCGATCGAACAGCGCGATATTCGTCTGGTTGTTATCGGGGAGCGAGGCAAGCATAGAGCCGATCACGTCCTCGATACCGTAGTCGTTGCTCGGCGCGTTGAGCAGGATACAGTCGCTGACTTTCATGCGTCCGTCGGTGATCGTACCCGTCTTATCCAGACAGAGCACGTTGACCCGCGCGAGCATTTCGAGGGAATACATGTCTTGAACAAGGGTGTTATACCGCGCCAAGCGGATAATGCCGACGGACAGCGCGATCGTCGTGAGCAGGAGCAAGCCCGACGGGATCATACCGATAATAACGGCAACCGTCTTTTGAATGGCGGTGCTGAGCATGTCGCCCGTTGCGCCCTTGCTCATTAAGGCTTTGAAAAATCCGCCCGCCTCTTTGATCGCCGCCCAGTTGGTATAGTCGGGGTTGTTCCGCAGGTTGTTAAAGAACATGAGGATCGCCACGGGCACGATCATAAGACCGATCACCTTGATAAACAAACTGATCGAGTTCATGATTTCCGAGTTGGGGCGTTTGTATTTTTTCGCCTTTGCCGTCAGCTTGCTTATGTAGGTGTATTCGCCGATTTTTTCCACGCGCGCCGCGATCTGACCGCTCGCCACGAACGAGCCCGCAAACAATTCGTCGTCCAAATTCTTCTTAATGGGCACGGATTCGCCTGTGAGCAGGGATTCGTTGAGCTCTGCCGTGCCGCCGATCGCGATACAGTCGGCGGGGACTTGCTGACCTGCGGTGAGCAAAATCACGTCGTCTACGACGAGCTGTTCGACGGGGATATCCATTTTAATACCCCCGCGCACGACCTTTGCCGTCGGGGAGGATAGGATACACAGCCTATCGATTTTGCGCTTTGCACGGATTTCTTGGAAGATACTCACGAAGATATTGCAAAGGAAAATGACGACGAACAGGTATTGATTGATCGGCGCGCGCGCAAGCAGCAACGCCAACGCGCACAAAAGACACAGCAGGTTGAAAAACGTGCAAATGTTGCCGATAAAAATGCTCTTGTACGTCTTGGAATATTTCTTCGTCGTGGCGTTTACCAAGCCTTGGGCGATACGCTCGTCCACCTGTTCGGGGGAAAGCCCCTCGTGCTCGGTCACGTCAAAGTGTTCGACGTTGAGGATCTTTTCTTCCGCTTCCGTTTCCAAAAGAGATTTTTTACGGAAAATTTTGGAAAACAGCGACGGTTTTTTTCCACCGTCCTTTTCCTTTTTTACATGCTCGCCCGTGTTTTGGGCTTTTTCTTTTTTCATAACGTTCCACTCCATAAGGAATAAGATACGCTTATTATAACATATTGCAAAGTAAATTACAAGTTTTTTAGGAAAATTTCACAAGAATTTGATAGGAGGCTTTGCATTTAATTGCTTTTGCGGGGGAAAAGTTGTATAATGTTGTAAGAAAAAGGCGGGCGCGGGTTTTGCGCCGCGCAAATGCAAAGCGAAATTTATTCGAGGTGAATACCATGATCGATATCAATCTTATCCGTACGAATGCGGAGCTGGTAAAAGAAAATATCCGTAAAAAATTCCAAGACCACAAGCTGCCTTTGGTGGATCAGGCGTTGGAGCTGGACGCAAAACGCCGCGCGTTGATTTCCGAGGGCGACGCTCTGCGCGCCGCGCGTAATACCCTGTCTAAACAGGTCGGTATGCTGATGAAAGAGGGCAAACGCGACGAGGCGGAGCAGGTGAAAGCGCAGGTAAAAGCGGACGCTGATAGATTGCTTGCCATCGAAAAAGAAAGCGAAGAGGTGGACGGGGCGCTCAAAAAAGTGATGATGAGTATTCCCAACATCGTGGCGGACGACGTGCCCGTGGGCAAGGACGACAGCGAGAACGTGGAATTGCAGCGTTTCGGCGAGGCGAAAGTTCCCGATTTTGAAATCCCCTATCATTTGGATATTTTGGAAAATCTGGACGGTATCGACGTAGATTCCGCGCGCCGTACTTCGGGGCAGGGTTTCTATTATTTGACGGGCGATATCGCGCGTTTGCACTCGGCGGTGCTGACCTATGCGCGTGATTTCATGATCGACAAGGGCTTTACCTACGTGATCCCCCCGTACATGATCCACGGCGACGTGGTGTCGGGCGTTATGAGCTTTGACGAAATGGAAAACATGATGTACAAGATCGAGGGCGAGGACCTGTATTTGATCGGTACGAGCGAACATTCGATGATCGGCAGATTTATGGGGCAGATCATCGACGGCAAAAAATTGCCCTTGACGTTGACCAGCTACTCCCCTTGTTTCCGCAAGGAAAAGGGCGCGCACGGTATCGAGGAGCGCGGGATATACCGTATTCACCAGTTTGAAAAACAGGAAATGATCGTCGTTTGCCGCCCCGAAGAGAGTGCGGAATGGTACGAAAAGCTGTGGAGCTATACGGTGGAATTGTTCCGTTCCTTGGATATCCCCGTTCGTCAGCTTGGTTGCTGCACGGGCGACCTTGCCGATTTGAAGAATAAGAGCTGTGACGTCGAGGCTTGGAGTCCTCGTCAGAAGAAATATTTTGAAGTGGGTTCGTGCTCGAACTTGACGGACGCGCAGGCGCGCCGTTTGTCTATCCGCTATAAGGACGACGACGGTAAGACCAAGCTGGCGCACACCCTCAACAACACGGTGGTTGCGCCCCCGCGTATGCTGATCGCGTTTGTGGAAAACCATTTGCAGGCGGACGGCAGCGTAACGATCCCCGAGGCTCTGCGTCCCTATATGGGCGGAAAAGCCGTGATCGTGCCGACGAAATAAGACGCGTAAAAAGGCGTAAAAAAGAGATTTGGGCGTACACGGTACGCGATGAAATGAAAAATGACGATAAAAGACCGCAATACTTTTGCGGTCTTTTCCAAGAGTAAGGCAAGGATAACGGCGGCGTTATGAAATATCTGTTTTTTGATATCGAATGTTCGGTGGTGTCTAAATTTGTGGCAAAAATTTGCGCGTTTGGGTACTGTCTGACGGACGAACAATTTAATATCTTGGAAAAGGAAGATATTTTGATCAATCCGCAGGGCGGATTTCATTTAACCGACCGCAAGGGTACGCAGGGTCTGGTTTTGCCGTACGAATATTCCGATTTTAAAAAGTGTCCCACTTTTTTGGAAAAGGCGGACAAAATTTATGCGCTTTTAGAGGACGAGGATACGTTGGTGGCGGGACATGCCACGATGAACGACGTGAAATACCTCAATTTTGAGAGCAAGCGTTTTCATTTGCGCTCGTTCGCGTTTGATTTTGCGGACACGCAATTCGTGTATATGAACCGCGTGAAAGAGTTTTCGCGGCAGTTCGGGTTGGGCTCGATCGCGCAAGAGCTGGGCGTGGAATTTACGGCGCACCGTGCGGTGGATGACGCGTACGCGACCATGAAGATTGCCGAGGCGATGTGCAGGGCAGAAAACTGTTCTTTTCCCGCGTTGATCGAAAAATACCAAATCAAGCTGGGACGTATCGAAAATTACGAAATCGAGCAGACGAGCTCGGCGGCGCAGATCGCCTATAAGCAGGAGCAAGAGAAAAAGCGGGAGGAGCGGGAAAAGCGCAAGGCGCAGTTTCACGTGTTTGCGGACAGGGAAAAGCGCAAGCGTGCTAAGGACGGCAAGCTGAAAAACAAGAGCGTTTGCTTTTCGCACCCGTTAGAGATCGACCTGCCCGTGGCAAAGCGGTTGCTTTCGGCGGCGTTTGCGCAGGCGGCGTTCTTTACCACGCGTGCGGAAGAGTGCGACCTGTACGTATGCTATGAAAACGAGGGCGGGCAAAGGTTGAAATCGGCGCAGGCAAGGGCGCGGATCTTTACGCCCGAGCAATTTGAAGAATATCTGCAAAAGGACTAACGCGGATAGGGGGGTACGGTATGTACAATTTACCCGAAAAATTTATCGAAAACATGAAAAAACAGCTTCCCGAAAACGAATGGAAAGCCTTTTTCGCCTGTTATGAAAAACCGCCCTTTAAAGGGGTGCGTTTGAACCCTTTGCGGGGGGACGTGACCGCGATGAAAACGGTTTTGCCCTTTCTCGGCGCGCCAGTGGCTTGGGAGGAAAACGGGTATTATACGGACGTGGAAAAGGTGGGGGCTAGCCCCTATCATTTTGCGGGCGTCGTATACAGTCAAGAGCCGTCGGCTATGTGTGCCGCCCCCCTTTTGGACGTACAGGCGGG
>JAFTQY010000058.1 GCA_017462505.1 Clostridia bacterium | reverse complement strand
CGTTTGAGGAACACCAAAACAAGAGCAAGGCGGGCAGCGAACAGAAATTTGCCTGAGGTCTTGCAGATAATAAATAGGCGACGACGGCTCTGCACACGGCGACCCATTTGTTGCACGCGGCGCTCAAAAAGGTATGCTCGCCCGAGGTCAACCAAAAAGGCTCGAACATTACCGAGGAAAGATTGCGCTTCGACTTTAACCTGCCCCAGCCCATGACGGCGGAGCAGATCAAGGCGGTGGAAGATCTCGTCAACGAGGTGATTGCAAAGGATATTCCCGTCGTGATGAAAGAGATCAGCTTGGAAGAGGCGAAAGCAGAAGGCTTTACGGGCTTGTTTGAAAGCAAGTACGGCGAAGTGGTAAAAACGTACACCATCGGCGATTTTTCCAAGGAAATTTGCGGCGGTCCGCACGTGGAATCGACGGGCAAGCTCGGCAAGTTCAAGATCCAAAAGGAGCAAAGCTGTGGGAGCGGGATTCGCCGCATTAAGGCTATTTTGCAGTAAAACGACGTATATACTTCGCAATACTTTGTCGCCGCTCAGTCACGTACGTTTTGTACGCTCCTTCGCGGCTTCGCGTCTTGCTTGCATCTACGCCGTTTTGAAAACACCCCCATACGTATCGCGTTGAACCGCGCAAAAGTAACGTTATGAACGAAATTGTTTCCGCTGAAAATATAAAAGCGCTTACCGCGCCCATTTTGGAAAAGGGCTTTTCCTTTGAGTATTTCTATCAAAAGGGCGGGGACAGCAGCTGTGTGTATATCTGCCGTTATAAAAAAGGCAGGGACTTTTTCGACTGGCGCGAAGTGTCGGGCGGAAACGAAATCAATATCGTCGTATGCGTAAACGGCACGTATGCCTTTCCGTCTTTGAAATATCTGTATAAAAAAGAATATCGCGCGTTTAACGTGAAACATATTTTCAAAAAACCGACGATAGACGAGAAACGGAAATTTATTGCCGAGCTTTTGTGTAAAGAAATGGCAAGCGGCAAGCCCGACTTTTTCGGAATTAAATTGTGATAACGGAATATATGAAAAACACTCCCCGTCAGGGGAGTGTTTTTCATATGCGCTTTATCTTTACGTTGCCGCACAGCACGTCCGAATAAGAATAGGCTGTTTTGCCCAAAAAGTCCTTATCGTCGGGCTTGACGGTGAACAGGGCGGGGTAAATGCCCGAGAGTATGCCCGAATAGCTAACGCTCTTATTTCTGCCCAAATTGACCCGCACGGCGACCCGTTGCGCCGAGCAATCTTTTACCATTTGTTTGACGTCCTTGATATTTTTTGTCGGTTTAATCATATAAACAGTATGCCCAAAGCGCAGGAAAAATATCCCTTTTTCGGACAAAAAATTCAGCGCGGCGTTCTATCCTTTTTACGGCTTGCATAGGATAAAACGACAAGAAAAAACCAAAGGGTGATCGCAAGGAGGTCGTAAAAATGTCAATAAAACCGCAATTTGAAAGCTATCGTTATATCGGGGAGGTCTGCCGTTTGCGCGGACAGTCGGTGGTGGAATGTCGCCTGCCGGGGAGCGAGATCGGGGGCGTGTTGGCGGTGTATGCCAAGGCGATCCCCGCCGACTGCGTGTGTGCGGACGGCGAAGTGCAATACGGCGGGCGGGTGTTGCTCACGCTCGTGTACGAGGACGGCGATAAAAAGGTATGCCGCGCGGAACGCGGCGCGGAATTTTTCCACAAAGCCGAGGGGGCGCAGGTCAGCCCCGCGTGCTTTGCGAAAGCGTTGCTTTCGGCAGAAAACGTCACTTGGCGCAGGGAAGGCTCGGGGTTGTATATTTCGGTGATCGTGGGCGCGGAGCTTGCCGTGTACGGGAGCAAGCAGATCGAATACCTCGTCGGCGGGGAAAATCTGATCGTGAAAAAGGACGCGCTGACCCTTTGCAAGACGGTGTGCGTGACGGGGGAAACGGAGAGCGAGGACGAATTTGACAGCGACTACGTGGGGGATATTTTGTTGCACAGCCAAACGGCGGTGGTGCATAGCGCGGCGGTGAGCGGCGGGCAAATCGATTTGGACGGGGAGATCGCGCTCAATATCTGCGTTTTGACAGGCGCGGACGGCGTGGGCTCGTACGAAAGGCTGATCCCTTTCCGCATGCAGATTCCCGCCGAAGAGGGCTTTGGCAAGGTAACGGCAAGCGCGCACGTAAGCGTGAAACAGGCGCATTTGGCGGTGAGCACGGATGAAGAAAAGGGGCGTAGCAAGCTGGTGCTTTCCTACACCCTTGCCGCCACCTGTTTTTTGCATATCGAAGAGGAAATTTCGGCGGCGAGCGACGCCTTTTCCACGACGGTAGAAACGGAGGTGAAAAGGGCAAACGACGGGGGACGGTACTTAACGAACCAAATAAAATGTATGCAGCGTATCAGCGGCGCGGCGGTCATTTCGCCCGCTATTGACGGAGAATATACCTTGCAGGCGGCGGTGTTGCCGCGCGCGGAAATCGCCTTGAAGAAGACGGAAAAAGGCATGGAGGCGGAGGGCGCGGTGCTTGCCGACGTGTTACTTCTCGGCGCGGACGGGGGGCATCGCAGCGCGACTTTGTCCTTACCCTTTGCGTTCCCCGTGGACGTCGAGGGGGATTATGCGGACGCGGACTGTATCGTTTGCGGGCTCAACGTACGGCGTAAAAAGAACGGCGAAACGGAGGCGGACGCCACCTTAAAGCTCAGCGTGCGCGCGTACGAGCAAAGGACTTGGGAATACGTTTGTCAGGTGCAAGAGGGGGAAGAATACCCCGCGGAAGAGAGCGCGTTTTCGGTGTTTATCCCGCGCGCGGGCGAGGATCTTTGGCGGGTGGCAAAGCGGCTTGCGTGCGATCCCGAGGACCTGCAAAGGAGCAACGGGCATTTGGAATTTCCGCTCAAAGAGGGGGAACGTATCTTCGTTTATCGGCAAATCACCTAATTTTCATAAAAAACACGCGGGAAATAGGTGTAAAATATTGAAATTACGGCAAAAATGTGTTACAATTAGATAAGAACGATCGGTGCGGCGAGAGTTTCTCGCCGCGCTTTTGGGATAAGTTTGGGATAAAAGATGAATTCGGTAAAGATAAAATCGTATGCAAAAATCAATTTAACGTTGGAAATTCAAGGGGTGGAAAACGGCTTTCACCTGCTTGATTCCGCGGTGGCGAATATCGATCTTTGCGATACGGTTTACCTCAAAAAGAAAAAGGGGAAATACAGCAACGTAGTCATGCACGGCATGAACAGCGAAAAAATCCCCCCTGAAAAGAACAACGCGTTAAAGGCGGCGGAGGCATTTTCGGCGGCGTTTGGTACGGACGGCGCGGAGATCACGATTTTTAAGGATATCCCCATCGGCGCAGGGCTTGGCGGCTCGTCCGCGGATATTTGCGGGGTGCTCAACGGTATGGCGCGGCTGTACGGGATCGAAGACCGGGCAAAGCTGAAAGAGCTTGCCGATACGCTTGGCAGCGATACGGGGTATATGTTAGACGGCGGTTTTGCGCGCATGCAGGGCAGGGGGGAAAGGGTGACCCCTATCAAGACGGATACGACCTTGTATTTGTTGCTCATCTGCCCGAGATCGTCCGTGTCTGCGGGGGAATGTTATAAAAAATACGACGAATTGCCCCATACCCTTGCTTGGCGGGAAAGCCAGACGGAAAACTGTATCCGCGCTTTGACCGAAAAGGACGTAAACGGGGTAGGCATGTCCTTAACGAATGATTTATACGTGCCCGCGTTGCACGTAAACGAGGACGTGTTGACGGCGTACGAACAAGCCCGTTCCTTTTCCCCTTTGGGGGCGTGCATGAGCGGTTCGGGTAGCGCGGTGTACGCGCTGTTTGAAACAAAAGAGCTGTGCGAGTGGGCAAAGAGCCGTTACAAGGGGAAATTTAGGGTGTTTACCGCAAAAACGGTCGTGCCCGATTATACGGGAAAGAAGAAAAAGACGCTTGGTTTGTGGCGTAGCCCGTATCGGCTCAGCGAGGAGGAAGAGAGCCTGCTTGATAGCGAATAATCGCAAAATGGTGGGGGACGTGTCGCAACGAACGGCAAAAGCAACGAAGAAAATATAAAAAATTCGGAGAAAAATATGGAAGAAAGAATGATTGACGACGAATACGGAAGAGGGGTTCGGCTGAAAAAGACCAAGGACGGCTACGTGGACGTAACGGACGAGCTGGCGGCGGACGGAACGGACGAAACGGAAGAGCTTGCGGACGAAATTTCCTTTGCCTTTCCGATGACGGACGAGGACGACGAGGATTTGGTCGGGCTCAGCCCCGAAGAGGCGCTTGCGCTCCGTCAAAAGAAAGCGGCGGACGCGGCGAAACGGCAGGCGGATTACGAGGCGGCGTGCAAACAGGGCGAAGAGCTCCTTGTCCAAGGAAACTTTGTCGAGGCGGAAAAGACGTTTGAACGCGCGTTGAATTTGGACGAGATCGCGGCGGTGGCGTCGGCGGGCTACTGGCGCGCGAAAACGGAAAATTTTGCAAAGCCCGACGTGCTTGCCGAAGAATACGCCAAGACGGGCATTGAAAATTTGGAATACGATTTAGGGTATGAGGCGACGGACATTTTGCGCCGCGATTACCGCGAGGTGTTCCAAAAACGCCACGACGAGCTGGCGGAAGAAGAAAAACCGCTCGCCCAAGAGGTAGAGGGCAAGCAACAAAAACGCCGCAAGGTGCTCCTTTCCCGTCTGCTTAAAAGCGGTATCGGTACGGCGGCGTTCCTGCTCGTAACGGTGGTTATGGCGATTTTGGCGTGGAAGAGCTTTTCCGACCGCGTCACCGTGCCCCACGGTCAGCGCACGGGCTTTATCGTCAAGGCGTGCGTGTACGCAGGTGTGGCGGCGGTGAACTTTATCGTCTTGCTTTTGTTCACAAACAAGCTGTATAACGCTCTGCGTATGCATTTGCGCAACGAAAAGCTCTCGTCCACGGAAAGCGGAAAACGTCTTGTGATCGTGCGCAGATACAAAGCTTTGTACGCGTCTCTTCTTGAAATCGAAACCGTAGAAGAAGAAACCGACGAAAGCGCAAACGAAAGCGCGGATAAAGAATAACCGCAAAAACCCCCGAAAAAACGCAAAAAAGCGCGGAAGTATCCCACTTCCGCGCCGTTTTTATTATATAAGGAAGTAAATTCTCTTGCGTTCGGGCATTTTTCGTGGTATAATAAAACCGTATGAAGAAAATTTTGTCCTATGCAAAACCGTATAAATGGCAAGCCCTGCTCGGTCCGCTTTTCAAGCTTTTAGAGGCGACGTTCGAGCTGTTAGTGCCCTTTGTCGTGGCGGCGATCGTCGACAACGGCATTGCCGCGCGCGATCGTTCGTACGTCGTTTGGGCGTGCGTTATTTTGGCGGGCTTTGGGCTGTTTGGGTTTATCTTTGCGGTGGCGGCGCAGTATTTTTCCGCGCGGACGGCAACGGGCATGTCGGCGGGGATTCGCCGCGATCTGTTCAAAAAAATACAATCCCTTTCGTACAAGGATATCGACAGAATGGGCGAGGCGACCATGCTTACCCGCATGACGGGGGACGTGGATAAATTGCAGACGGGGGTCAACCTGTTTTTGCGCCTTTTCCTGCGTTCGCCCTTTATCGTGTTCGGCGCAATGCTCTGTTCGCTTGCCTACGGCTGGACTCCGTTCGGGATCTTCGCGGTCGTGATCGTCGTGCTTGCGATCGTCGTGTACGCGGTGATGCTCGTTTGCATGCCGCTGTATAAAAAAACGCAAGAAAAGCTGGACGACGTGCTGTTATCCACCCGCGAGAATTTGTCGGGCGCGAGAGTTCTGCGCGCTTTTTGCAAGGAGGACAGCGAACGGGAACTTTTCGATTGTCGCAACGAGAAATTAAACGACGGCAGAAAATTTGTCGGCGGTATCGCCGCGATCACCAACCCCTTGACCTATGCCTTGCTCAATTTGGGCATAATCTGGCTGCTTTGGATGGGGGCGATCCGCGTGGACGGCGGCGCGCTGTCCCAAGGCTCGGTGATTGCGCTGTATAACCTCATGGGGCAAATTTTGATCGAGCTGATCAAGCTCGCTAACCTGATCGTGACGGTGGCGAAAGCGGCGGCGTCGGGCAGCCGTATCGAGGCGGTTTTGAAAATGCAGCCGTCCTTGCAGATCACGGAAACGGACGAAAGGGCGGCGGACGAGCCGTTTATCGTCTTTGATAACGTTTCCGCACAGTACACGGCAAATGCCGAGGCGGCGCTGGAAAATATCACGTTCAGCGTTTCGCGCGGGCAGACCGTGGGCGTTATCGGCGGCACGGGCTCGGGTAAGACCACCCTCGTCAACCTCATTCCCCATTTTTACGACGTGAGCGGGGGGCAGGTACGCGTTGACGGCGTGAACGTGCAAAACAAAGACAAGCAAAGCTATCTTCGCGAGCGTATCGGCGTTGTGCCCCAAAAGGCACAGCTTTTCAAGGGCACGATCCGCGAAAATTTGCTTTGGGGCAGAGCGGACGCAACGGACGAAGAGCTGATGGCGGCGGCAAGGCTGGCGCAGGCGGAGGACGTGATTATCGGCAAAGGCGGCTTGGACGCGCCCGTAGAACAGGGCGGCAAAAACTTTTCGGGCGGGCAAAAGCAACGGCTCACCATCGCGCGCGCGCTCGTGCGTAACCCCGAAATTTTGATTTTGGACGACTCGTCGTCGGCGCTCGATTACGCGACGGACGCGGCGCTCCGCAAGGATATCAAGAGCTTAAACACTACGACGTTTATCGTGGCGCAACGTACCTCGTCCGTGCGCGACGCGGATAAAATTATCGTTTTGGACGACGGCAGAGCTGTGGGGATCGGCACGCACGACGAGCTGATGAACACCTGCGAGGTCTACCGCGAAATTTACTTCTCGCAATACAAAGACGAAGGGGGTGCGGCGGTATGAAAGGAACGGCGTTGACCCCTCAAACAAAAAAACAGAGTACTCTGCGCCGCGTGTTACAATACGTGGGCAGATATCCCCTGTCCTTATTCGGTACGATTTTCTTTTCGATCTTGACCGTAGCGGCAACCCTGTGCGTGCCCGTGTTCTTCGGCAACGCGGTCGATTGCATGGTGGGCAAAGGCGCGGTGGACTGGCGCGCCCTCAAAATCTGCTTTATCGAGGTGGGCGTAGCGGCGGGCGTAGCGGCGCTTTCGCAATGGCTGCTTTCCCTTTGCAACAACCGTATCTCGTGCAACGTAGTGCGGGATATCCGCAAGGACGCGTTCGCAAAAATCGGGAAATTGCCCTTGCAGTATATCGACACCCACCCCCACGGCGACACGGTCAGCCGTATCGTAGCGGACGCCGATCAGTTTTCGGACGGCTTGCTGATGGGCTTTACCCAGTTTTTCACGGGCGTCATGACGATTTTGGGCACGGTGGCGTTTATGCTTATCACCAACTGGAAGATCGGGCTGGTGGTGGTGATCGCCTCGCCCGCGTCCTTGATGGTGGCGAAATTCGTCACCTCGCACACCCATAAATTTTTCGTCGAACAGACGGCGACCCGCGGGGAGCAGACGGCGTTCGTTGAAGAGGCGATCGGCGGACTGAAAACTACGCAAGCCTTTTCTCACGAGGACGAGAACGAAGATAAATTTAACGAGATCAATGCGCGCTTAGAAAAATCGTCCATGAACGCCATTTTCTATTCCTCGCTCACCAACCCGTCCACGCGGTTTATCAACAATTTGGTGTACGCGCTGGTGGCGATGCTCGGCGGGTTTGCCGTGATGGGCGGCGGCTTTGCGGTGGGCGGTTTCACCGTCGGCGGCTTGACGAAATTTTTATCCTACGCAAATCAATACACCAAGCCCTTTAACGAGATCACGGGGGTTATCACCGAGCTGAAAAGTGCGTTCACAAGCGCGGCGCGTATTTTCGAGCTGATGGACGAACAGGAAGAAATTCCCGATACGGGCAACGCGATTTTGGGTGCAGAGCAACCCGTGGGCGGCAACGTCCGTTTGCAGGCGGTGGATTTTTCTTACGACAAATCGGGCAAACTGATCGAGGGGCTTACCCTTGACGTAAAGCAGGGTCAGCGTATCGCGATCGTCGGTAGGACGGGCTCGGGCAAGACCACGCTCATCAACCTGTTGATGCGCTTTTACGACGTAGACGGGGGGCAGGTATGCGTTGACGGCGAGGACGTGCGCGAAATCACCCGCCGATCTTTACGCGAACACTACGGCATGGTATTGCAGGAAACGTGGCTCAAACACGCGACCGTACGCGAAAATTTAAAGCTCGGCAACCCCGACGCGACCGACGAAGAAATGATCGCGGCGGCGAAAGCGGCGCATGCGCACAGCTTTATCAAGCGCATGGAAAAGGGGTACGATACGGTCCTTGGCGAGGGGGGCGGCTTGTCCGAAGGGCAAAAACAGCTCCTTTGTATCGCTCGTATCATGTTGGTAAAACCGCCGATCCTCTTGCTGGACGAGGCGACCTCGTCCATCGATACCCGTACGGAGCTGAAAATCAGCGACGGGTTTAAAAAACTGACGGAAGGGCGCACGTCCTTTGTGGTGGCGCACCGCCTTTCGACCATTGTGCATTCCGATTGTATCTTGGTTATGAAAGAGGGCAAGGTGGTAGAACAGGGCACGCATGGCGAGCTGTTGAAACTCGGCGGTGAATACGCCGCGCTCTATAACGGGCAATTTCAATAAAAACAACGGAAATCACGATAAAACACTATGGAAAAAATGGCAAAAACAACGGCAAAAAAGAAAAAAACGGGGGAATTGTACCGTAACTTTATCCAACTGGTGCTGGTGGGCAGTATCACGGGTATTTTTGGCGGCGCGATCGTGACGCTTTTCAATATCCTCGCCCACGAGGGGGAGCATATCTCGCAAAACGCGTACGCGTACGTGCGTAGCAACCCCGCGTTTATCCCTTTACTGTTTTTGGCGCTGATCGGCGGCGCGTTTTTGATCGGCGTAGCGGTGAATATTTCTTCTGTTATTCGAGGGTGTGCCATTCCGCAAACGGAAGGCGCAACGCGGGGGATCGTGCCCTTGAAATGGTGGCGGGATCTTACCCTGATGTTCGCGTGTAGCCTGCTTAGTATTTTTATGGGCTTGTCCATCGGCGCGGAAGGACCGAGCGTTTTGATCGGCGCGTGTACGGGGGACGGGGTTTCGTCCGGTCTGCGCCGCAATCAAATGATACGCAAATACCAAATCACGGGCGGCGCGTGCGTAGGGCTTGCGGTGGCGTCCAACGCCCCGTTGACGGGTATGGCGTTCGCCTTTGAAGAGGCGTATAAGCGGCTCACGCCCGAGGTGTTTATCTGTTCGGCAACATCCGTGATTACGGGTATGCTGACAAAGCACGCGATCTATTGGTTGCGCGGCGAACAGATCTTAACGACGTTTGCAAGCTATCGCTTTTTTGAACTGCCGATCCGCTCGTACGGGTTCGTGCTCTTGGCGGGGATCGCCTGCGGCTTGCTCGGCGTGGCGTTTTACAGACTGGCGTTTTTCATGCGAAAGCTGTTTAAAAAAATCCGCGTTAAGGATAAAAACAAGCTCTCGCACGGGCTTCGTATCGCCGTGGCGGTACTGCTCGGGGGTACGGTGTCCCTGATCGCGGCGGGCGTTATGGGCGGCGGACACGGCTTGATCGAAAGCATCGGCACGCTCGGCGGCGTGATCGGCGTGAGCGCCAAGGCGGCGTTTGGGCTGGGCTTGGTGTGGACGCTTTTGATCATTCTGCTCTTAAAAATGCTGATTACGACGGTGAATATCGGCTCGGGCATACCCTGCGGTATCTTTATCCCGATCATCGCGATCGGCGCGTGCTTGGGCGCGCTCCTCAACACCCTTTGGCTGAAAATGGGCATGGACAAGCTCTATTGCGATTTGATGGTGATGATCTGTATGGCGGCGTTCTTTACCACGGTGGTAAAAGCCCCGATCACGTCTATCGTCATGATCTGCGAGTTCACGGGCAGTTTTGCCCACCTGTTGCCCGTCATTATCGCCGTGTTTATCGGGTATTTTATCGGCGAAATGTTCCGCACGGACGGTATCTACGAAGAGCTTTTGGAACAATACGAAAAGGAAACGAACCTCCGCGAATGGGTGCGCGAGGTGTTCACCTTTACGGTGCAGCGTGGCGCGTTGGCGGAAAAACGCGAGGTCCGCGATATCCTTTGGCCGCAGGGCGCGCGCGTCACGGAGCTTATTCGCGGCGAAGAGAAAATTTTGCCCGACGGCGACACCGTATTGCACGGCGGCGACGTTTTGACGGTGATTTGCAAGACGGATAACCCCGACAAGGCGCGCGAGGAATTAGAGCATATTTTGGGCTAAACGGCGGGGGACGTACCCCGTTTAGCATAACCGCGAGCCCGCGCTCATATACTAAACAGGGGGGTGCGGAGCAATGCGGTTATACGACGAAATTTTCAAAGACCCGAGCGACGGAGCGTGCGCGCGCTGTATGATTGTGCCCGGTGGCGGCGGATATTTTGAGGGCGTGAAATCGGTAGGGGATTTTTCCGCCGAGAAGATCGTGCTTTATTTTCCGCGGCAGGCGATCGAGGTCGAGGGCAAGGCGCTTGCCATTAAAAAATATTACGACGGCGATTTGCAGATCGGGGGCAAAGTGACCTGCGTACGGGTCGTTTCGCCCGATACGGACGGGGGTATAAAATAAATGCCTGTGTTTTCCGTAAAAGAACGGCTGTATATCGAGGGGCTAATGCCCGAGCGCGCTTTGCTCCGCTTGCGGCGGGCGGGAATCCCCCTGTTCGACGTTAAGAAAACGGACAAGACCACCCTGCTTGTCAGCGTCGAAAAAAAAGACGTGGAAAAAGTTTTTGCAATTTATCCCAACGTGTGCTATAATACTGGTGAGCGTTCTTCCTTTACGGCGCGTCTTGCGCCCAAAAAAGGGCTTGCCGCGCGGCTGAGCACCCTCAAAAAACGGGTGGGGCTGCTCCTTGGCGGTCTGCTGTTTATCGGGCTGACGGCGTTTGCCGACGGGTTCGTCTGCGGCGTGGAGTTCGTGGGGACGGACGCGTACGCGCGGGAAACGTACGCCGCTTTGTACGAGGCGAATATAAAAATGTTCGCGCCCTATCGATCGGGCAAGGAAGATTTGATTTGCGCAAAGCTGCTCGCGATCGACGGCGTGGAGTTTTGCTCGGTACAAAAAAAGGGCATGCGTTTGGTGGTGGAGATCCGCACCGCGCCCTTTGCCAAGGATAGCTTTCAAAACGGCAAGCTGTATGCGGGGCATACTGGCGAGATCGTATCCATGACGGTTTTGCGAGGCACGCCGTTAAAAAATACGGGTGATTTTGTAAACGCGGGCGAGCCGCTCGTCGGGGACTGGTTTGTGACCGAGGACGGGGGGCAGGTACGCGTTCAAGCTATCGCGCGCGTACGTATGGCGTGCACGTACGAGGAAGAAATTGCGGCGGCGAGCGAGGAAGAGGCGTTTGCGGCGGCGTATCTGGCGGTGGGCGTGACGGAAAACGTAACGCTGACAAATCGGGAGATTGCGGCGACGGAAACGGGCTTTAAGGTCAAGCTTTCGTACCAAGCCCTGCAAACGATCAATTTTTGAAAAGCATAGACGGCGCGGGCGGGAAAACCGCCGCGCAAAGGAGAAAAGGATTGTCGATTTTTGATAAGACAACGGAATACGTAGACGTCGGGTCGGTGGACAAGCTGGCGCGCATTTTGGGCGCGTTCGACGAAAATCTGAACTTTTTGTCGCGGGAGCTGGGCATTGTGGCGTACGTGGACGGGGTGAAGATCCGTTTAGAGGGGGAAAGCCAAGCGGTGCGTATCGGCGGGCAGGTGTTAAACGCGCTCGTCAAAATGTCGGAAAACGGCGAAGAGATCGATAAAGGGCGCATGGCGTACTGTATCGAGCTTGCCAAAGAGGGCAGAGCGGGCGAAATGGCGACGCTCGAAAGCGGCGTAGTCGCGATCACGGCGCGCGGCAAGCAGATCAAATGCAAAACGGTCGGGCAGAAAGCGTACGTGGACGCGATCAAAAAGGACACGGTGGTATTCGGGGTCGGTCCTGCCGGCACGGGCAAGACCTACCTTGCGGTATGTATGGCGGTGTCCGCGTTCAAAAGCAGGCAGGTGGAAAAGATCATTCTCACCCGCCCTGCGGTAGAGGCAGGCGAAAAGCTCGGTTTTTTGCCCGGCGATTTGCACGAAAAGGTAGACCCCTACCTGCGCCCCTTATACGACGCGTTGCAAGAACTTCTCGGGCTTGAAACGTACGGCAAATTGATGGAAAGAGGCGCGATCGAGGTCGCTCCCTTGGCGTACATGCGCGGCAGAACGCTGTCGAATGCGTTCATCATTTTGGACGAGGCGCAAAACACGACGAAGGAGCAGATGAAAATGTTCTTGACCCGTATGGGCGAGGGCAGTAAAGTGGTGGTAACGGGGGACGTTACGCAGATCGACTTGGACGGCAAGGAAAGCGGGCTTGTCCACGCGACGAAAGTTTTAGAGGGCGTGGAAGGGATCGCGGTGTGTCGTTTGACGGCTAAGGACGTCGTAAGACACCCGCTCGTCATGCGCATTATACGCGCGTATGAAAAGGACGCGGAAACAGCCGAGGAAAAGGCGAAATCCGACAAACAAGCTCCGTCAAGCAAAGGCGGAAAACGCCGCGAAAAAAACGCGGAAGGAGAGTAACGAAAGATGGAAACGAAGCAATTCGGCATGGATTGGACGAGAAAGGATACGGCAAAGAGCGTATTTCTGTTTTTCCTGCATTTTATCATTTTGGTCGCGTTGGCGGCGGGGATATTGCTGGGCAATAAACTGTCGTACATTGTCGATTATATGAAGGAAAACGGAGCGTATTATCTGTACGCGCTCATTTGCGTTATGCTGCTCGTCGTCATAATGTACTTATACTTTTTCTTTGAGGACAGGAACGTTTTAAAGAAAGCCTCGCAGGTCTGCATTTTGTTCGTAGTGCTCGATCTGTATTTTCTTGCGGCGTGGCTGATGGGGGATAAGATCCACACCTACGCCCGCCCCGTGGCGTTCGTGCCCCTCATGATCTTCATTTTGATCAACCGCAGAGCGGCGATCTTTATGAACATTATCGGCTCGCTGTTCGTGTTCGTAACGGACACGTTCACAGGCTCGCTTGCGGTGTTGCAGTTTGAATACTATTCGTCGCTGATCATGTCGTTCTCGGCGGGTATGTTCGCAATTTTCTTCTGCGACAAAGCCAAGACCCGTCTGCGCGTCGTGCTGGTCGGGATCGTCATTGTGATCCCGATCGACCTCATCATTTTGATTTTGGAAATCGCGCCGATGCTCGAAAGCTCGGTGGAGATCACCGCAGAGGTTTTCGACGCCATTTTCCAAAGCATGGGCTACGGCTTGATCGGCGGCGTTAGCTCCACGGTGCTCTTCTTGGCGTTGTTGCCCGTGTTCGAGGTCGTGTTCAACACGCTGACGGTGTTCCGTATTCGCGAGCTGACGAGCTCGGAGGCGCGCGTTTTGAAAAAGCTCAAACAGGAAGCCCCCGGCACGTACAACCATTCGGTGATGGTGGCGCAGCTTGCGGAGGCGAGCGCGGCGGCGATCGGCGAAAATATCGACTTTGCGCGTGCGGCGGCGCTCTACCACGACGTGGGGAAACTGCACGAGCCTGAGCATTTCACCGAAAACCAAGGGGATTACAATTTGCACGACGAGTTGATGCCCGAGCTGTCGGCGGACTTGATTCGTTCGCACGCAAAGGACGGGTATACCTTGATCCGCTCCAACCACTTGCCCGAATTTTTGGCGGATATCGCCATGCAGCACCACGGCACGATGCCCATTCGTTATTTCTACGCAAAGGCGCTGAAAATGTCGGACAGCGAGCTGAACATCGAGGACTTTTCCTATCTCGGCCCTAAGCCGCAGAGCAAGCTTGCGGCGATCATCATGATCGCGGACGCGTCGGAGGCGGCGGTGCGCGCGGCGAAAGCCAAAACTGCGGAGGAAACCGAACGGGCGATCCGCGCCGTTATCGAAGAGCGTATGGATTTGGAACAGTTTGCCGAATGTGATATCACGATGGCGGACTTGACGAAGATACGCCAAGCGCTGGTCAACACGCTGACGGGGGTATATCACCACCGTATCAAATACCCCAGCATCAAGTACAAGCGCACGGAAAGCGGCACGAGAGGGGAGCACGAATAATGGCTACGCGTAAGGATTTTAGGATACTTTGCGACGGGGAATTCCCCGCGGAAAACGCGGCGGCGCTGGAAAACGCGTTGCAGGGCTTTGTGAAAACGGACGTGCCCCTTGCGGTGGAAATTCTGTTCGTGGACGGGGAAGAAATACGCCGCCTTAACCGCGAAATGCGGGATACGGACAAGGTGACGGACGTGCTGAGCTTTCCCGCGCTTGACGGCGTGAAAGGACAGCCGATCAAGGGGGCGGAGCACCCCTACGAGATCGACGAAAACGGGGAACTGCTCGTCGGGTCTATCGCGATCTGTCAAGACCGCGCCAAAGAGCAAGCGGAAGAATACGGGCACTCGTACAACCGCGAGCTGCATTATCTGATCGTGCACGGTATTATGCATTGTTTGGGGTACGATCACATGACGGACGAGGACAAGAGCGAGATGCGGGAACAGGAAGAGTATATCCTCGGCAAGCTGGGGATAACGCGCGAATAATACGCGGACAAACAGGAAAAAGTAAGGAGTTTTGAAAGATATGAAAAGCGGATACGTAGCGGTGATCGGCAGAGCAAACGCCGGAAAAAGCACGCTCATCAACGTAATGGTAGGGGAAAAGGTTTCCATCGTTTCCCCCAAGCCCCAGACGACGCGGGATCGGATTTTGGGGGTGCTGACGGAAGACGATTATCAGATCGTGTTCGTGGACACGCCCGGCATCTACAAAGCCCACAACGCCTTGACCGATATGATGATGCGGACGACGGAAACCAGCGCGCGCTCGGTGGATTTTATCCTGTACGTTTTGGACGGACACGACGGGATCGGGGAAGAGGATTTTGATTTGATACGCAAATACAAAGCCTTAAATATCCCGATGGCGGTGGCGTACACGAAGATCGACATCATGCCCAAAGAAAATATCCCCCTGGACATGGCGAAATTTTCGGACGCGGAAATGGACGTGGACGTATTCCCCGTATCGGCGCGAAAGGGTACGAACGTGCGTAATTTGAAAAAATTCCTTGCGGAAAAAATGCCCGAGGGCGATAAGGTGTTCGAGCAGGATATCGTATCGGACAAGAGCGAGCGCTTCATGATCGCCGAGATCATGCGCGAGAAGATTTTGCTCAAATTCGACAAAGAGATCCCGCACGGAATCGCGATCGTGATCAATACGTTTACTCGCAACGACAACGGGGTGTTTGAGGTCAACCTCGATATCGTTTGCGAGCGCGCCAACCACAAGGCGATCTTGATCGGCAAGCAGGGCAGAGCGATCAAAGAGGTTTCGTCCTTTGCCCGCCAAGACATGGAAAAATTCTTAGGCGGAAAAGTTTTCTTGACGACCTACGTAAAGGTGAAAGAGGACTGGCGGGATAGGCCTAACATGCTGCGCGAATACGGCTACGAAGACCTGAAAAGCGACGTATAAGCGTCGCATTTCAGCGTTGTCGCTCGGTTACGTACTATCGGTACGCGCCCTCGCGACGCCTTGACCT
The DNA here is from genome assembly GCA_017462505.1 of Clostridia bacterium. Next base: position 5,498 of record JAFTQY010000058.1, on the reverse strand, counting down.
GCTCGCTTCTACGCCGCTTTAAGAATGAATTGCCCTAACGGGCATGAATTGTTTTGTAAACATGAATTGTGCCGTCGGCACATGAATTGCAAAGCAGAGCTTTGCATTATGGGAAAATTACAATAATGACGGCATAGCCGTCAATTCATGAAAACCAAAGGTTTTCAATTCATGGGCAAGATCGTCTTGTCCAATTCATGAAGGGCAAAGCCTTTCAAATCATTCCTCTACCGTTCCTGCGCCGCATAAAATCCCACCCCGTTCCCCAAACTATCCTTAGGGGGCGGAACGTATGCGGGATAAACGTGGCGAAAGCGAAGCGGCGAAAATGGCATGGAAACTCTTTGAACAAACGGGCAGTATCAGTTATTACATGCTTTATTACGACCTGATGCGTCGCAAATAAGGCGGCGGAGCTTCTCCGCAAAGGAAAAGGAAAGCTATGGAGATCAAAACGGACGCAATCGTCTTGCAATCGATCGATTACAAGGACAACGACAAATTGCTCACCCTTTTTTCCCCTACGCTGGGCAAGATTACCGCAGGTATTCGCGGGGTGAAAAAGCCCAAAGCCAAGCTCGCCTTTTCCGCGCAGCCCTTTTGCTTTGCGGAATATATTTTAGCGGAAAAGAATGGCAGATACACGGTCACGGGGGCGTATCTGCACGAAAGCTTTTTTTCTCTCCGCTATGATATCGACCGTTTTTACGCGGCTTGCGCGGCGACCGAGGTCTGCCTGTCTATTTTGATGGAAAACGAAGAATACGAAAGCCTTTTTATCGGCTTGATCGAGTGTTTAAAGGGGTTATCGCTTTCGGGGGAGGACAGCGCGGAAACGCTGATTTCTTTCATTTTGATCGCCTTGCGCGAAAGCGGCTATCCCTTGGATCTTGGTTTTTTCGAGGAACAGGAGGGGGAGCTTTCGGACAAACTCTGGTTCGATTTTTCGGACGGAAAATTTACGACGTGCGACCGCTGCGATCGGGGGGAACGGGCGAGCGTATGTACCTATCACACCTTGCGCAAATGCGCCGGGTTAGACTATGACGAAAACGCAACGGCGGGCGGCAAAAAGCGCGCTCTGCGCCTCGTAAAGGCGTTTTTGTCCGAAAAGACGGAAGAAAAATTTGCCAACCTAGGAGAATTCATCCGTCTGTATGAAGAATAAAAGGAAAATCATCATGGCGAAAACAACAAAAAAACAGGAAACAACGAAACAGGAAACGCCCGTGGCGACTCGCGCCGAAAAAAAGGACGCGGCAAAAAACGTCATACGGGAAATTTTGGCGGTAAAACCGCTTAAACACAACGAGCTTATCGAAGAGGCGGCAAAGCTGTATACGCAGCGTTTCGGCGGCGATAACGTCAACGACGTAAACGGACGGATCGGCTCTGTGCTCGACATTATGAAAAAAGAGAGCGACGTTATGTACGACGGGGGCATGTACGCGTTGAAAGCGCGTAGCGTAATGCCCGCGCCCGAAAAAACGAGCGAAACCGCAGAAGAAAAGACGGACGAAAAGCCTGCCAAGAAAACGACCCGCGCAAGAGCGAAAAAGACGGTGGAAAACGCCCCGAAATCGAACGAAGCGGCGACGGTAAAGGAAGAAGTCAAGCAGCAAGAAATCGCCTTAGAAACGCCCGTTAAAAAAGCGAGAAAAACCCGCGCGAAAAAGGAAGAAAAGGCAGAGCCATTGCCTGCCGCGCCCTTGCAACCGATCGCGCCCGTAGCGCCGATCACGCCCGAAAGCGCGCCCGAGCCTATTCCCGAAAAGGAAGAAAAGCCCGAGGAAAAGCCCGCGCCTAAAAAGCGGGGTAGAAAACCCAAGGCAAAGACGGAAGAGGTAACGGAGGAAATAGCGGAAAAGCCCGTGGAAACCGAGGTAAAAACTGAGGTTAAAGCGGAAGAAAAGCAGGAAAAGAAAGAAGAGAGCAAGGAAGTAAAAGCGGAGGAACAGCCCGCCCTTGAAAACTCGCCCGCGGTAAAGACAAAAGCGGAAGTAGCGGAAAAGAACGTGGTAATGGACATGAGCTTTTTGTTCGGCGCAAAGCCGCAAAAGGCGCAAGCGGAAAAAACGGAAAAACCCATCGAAAAACCGATCGAAAAGCCCGTTGAAAAACCCGCTGAAAAACCGACGGAAAAACCTGTTCAAAAACCCGTAGAAATCAAGTCCGTAAAACCCAAAACGGAAGAAAAACGCCCCACCCGTGTCTTAAAGACGGTGAAAAAGGCGGTGGTAAGACCGTTGACCGCAGAAGAAAAATTACGGGAAACCTTCCTTAAAAAACTCCGTTCGCTCGGCGGCGATTATTTCGAGTATTATTCGGTGTATTTATTAGAGCGTTATTCGATGAAAAACGGCAGACGTTTGGAAGGGTTGAGGGTATGCGGCGGCGAGCATGACGGCGGCATCGACGGCGAGATCGAGCTGACCGATAGGCTTGGGTTTAGAGAAACCATCTACATACAGGCGAAAAACTGGAACCCTGAAAAGGGTGACGAACGCCTGTGGGTAGTGGGCGAAACGCTGTTACAGCAATTTATCGGCGCGTGCGCTTGCCGACAGGCAAAGGATAAAAAACAGCATTGTCGCGGCATTTTTATCACGACGTCCCGTTTTACCCCCGACGCAAAGCGCATTTTGGACGATTTGTCGGACAAGATCGTGGGCTATGACGGCGAGGATCTTTTCGAGGCGGCAAAGGAATGTAAATTCGGTCTTTTGTACGAAAACGGCAACTGGAAGCTAGACGAAAAATTGCTCAGCGGCACGAAAGCGTTCTTTACGATGCTATAAAGTAGCTTTATTATCCTAAGAAAACCGCCCGAAAAGGCGGTTTTCATTGTAAAAAAAGCGAAATTCGCCAAATTGTCTACTTGGGCGATTTTTGTTTTTTGCGAAGATAGAATAAAAATTTCCAAATCGTCTACCCTGCAAATATAAAAAAATTGCAAAAAGGGCTTGAAAGAAAGGGCTGTATCTGTTATACTATTGAAAAATAAACGCAGAGGAAACCATGGAAGATTACGGGCTGGCTTTAAGGCTGTTACGCATACATTTTAAATATACGCAACGGGAGATCGCGGAAAAAGTAGGGTTTTCTCATCATGCTCTAAGCAAATGGGAGAACGGCGTTAATCAGCCCGATATTCACGCTCTTCGTAGTATTTGCGTATTGTACAATATTACGACGGAGGATTTTTTCCGTATTGCCTCAGGCGAGCCGATAGAGGAAGTTTTTCAAGAAAATATAGATAGAAACACAAGGAGGGATTTAATGGATTGTAAAAAATGTGGAACTCCCGCGGTGGAGGGTGCGGTGTATTGCCATAATTGCGGCGAACGTATAGACGGCAAAAAGCCTTGTCCTACTTGCGGAAAGCTGAACGTACAGGAATACAAATTCTGCATTTATTGCGGCGAACGTATCGACGGGAAAACCGTGTGCAAAACCTGCGGCACGGAACACGAGGGCAGGTACTGTTCTCAATGCGGCGCTCGCGCGAAGTTCTCGCCTAAGATTGCCCAAAAGAGAAGAGCTGACAACGAAAAGCAGTATGAAAAAATCATGCGCATAGTCGCTCTTTCCTGTGGATTGCTTTCGGCGTTTGCGGCGTTTGTCTTCATGTTCTTTATAGGCTTTGAGGGGGAACGCAGTATCTTCTATTATTTCAAGGATTCCTTCCAAGAGCTGAAAGAGGTGAAAGCCTTATTAGCAGACTCGCATTTTAAGGGGTCGGTGACGGCGTTGATGTATATGGACGCGATTACGACCTGCGTGATTGCGGCGGCAACGATGGCAGGAATTACGACGTTCTTTGCCTTGACGGTGACGTACTCCGTCTTTGCATTGCTCGGCAAAGAAAAGGGCAACCCTATTAAAATGACGGTTTATACGGCGTTTTGTTACATACTCGGCACGGCGCTCCTGTATCCTTTCGGCGCAGGCGAGGCGGTAGGCATAAAAATCGGGTTTAACGGCGCGACGGTTGCAGGGCTTGTGATTTGTAGCGTAGGCTTGGCGGGCGCGACGGCGTGCACTTTGGCGAACGATTGGAAACGCTTTACGGAAAAATCTTTCGCGACCCGTTGGATCTGTACGGGCGCGTGCGTGATCTTCGGCGTAGTTGCTTTCTTGCTGGTTCGCGGTGCGGGCGCGGAAATTTTGATGAGCGGTATCTCCATAGTGGAAGGCTCGCCCGGGCTTTCTGGGGCGACCATACTGGGCGTTTTTGCCGAGGTATATTATAACAAGCCTATTTTGAAAGACGAAATGTGGGCTGTATCGGCGTTTTCCATGGTGGGCACGGTCTTTGTGTTGGCGGCGATCGTGTTTGCGTTCATGGCGTTGTTTAGAAATATCCGCAACACCGTTGACAAGAAAAACAGAAACGGAATGGTGTGGTCGATCATCTCGTTCGCGTGCGCGATCGGCGCGTTGGTATTTACGATATTGCTTGCAAGGCAAGCCAAGTTTATTATCACTACGACGGAATTGTCTTACGGTTCGGTCGATATGAAAATAAAATTTGCGCCGGTGATTTTGGCGACGGTATTTGCCTTTGTCAACATGGGAATTGCGATTGCGGCGAAAATGGTTTCCGCGAAAAACAAAGAAACGGAAAACGAATAAAAAATTAAAAAATACGACGGAAATTATCCGCGTAAAAAAGCCCTGCGGCGCAAAACCGCAGGGCTTTATGATATCAAGAAAAACCACTGAGCAGAGATGTCATATCGACTGAGCGAAGCGAGTGGAGGGTATCTCAAAAAGTAATAAGTAAGAGTGAAAAGTGAAGAAGTGTGGTGAAGATTTATAAGAGATCGCCACGCCTAACGGCTCGCGATGACAAAATAGAGATACGCTCAACTACGGCTAACGCCTCCGCTCGGTATGACAAAGAGACAGGGATACGCTCGACTACGGCTACCGCCTACGCTCGGTATGACAGGGGGGAGTGGATACGTTCGCTTGCACGGTGTGACATGGGTTAAACGTATCTAGGTTCAGCATGATTCTCAGCTGTCATACCGACCAAGGTTGCGTAGCAACCGCGTGGAGTGTATCTTATAAGGAATCATAATTTGTTGCAAAAAGCGAAAAAATACCACAAAAACAAAAAAAATATCCAAAAGGACGGCTGAAAGGCTTGATATTTCTTTCATTTTATATTAAAATGGAATATGGCTAAAAACCAAATAGCTCTTTTTTCTGCGCCCGAAACTCGGGAAAACGGGACGGGCGGGAGGTTTTTTGCGGTTTTTAGCAATTACAAAGACGAAAAAAATCAATTTGGAGGAAATAAACATTATGGCAAAGAAGTATTGCTATCTCTTCACGGAAGGCAACGCGAAGATGCGCGACATTCTCGGCGGTAAGGGCTCTAACCTTGCGGAAATGACCAACATCGGTCTTCCCGTTCCTCAGGGTTTCACGATCTCGACCGAGGATTGTACGCAGTATTACGAGGACGGCAGAAAAATCAACGAACGCAT
>JAFTQY010000057.1 GCA_017462505.1 Clostridia bacterium | reverse complement strand
GTGAAGAGCGTGACGGGAATGGGCATCATGATCTGCGTGGAAAAGGAAAAGGACGCGTCCGAGGTCATCAAAAACTGCATGGCGCGCGGCGTGCTTGTCATCAAAGCGAAAAATAAGGTGCGGCTGCTGCCCGCCTTGAATATACCTTTCGATATGCTGAAAACGGCGATAGAGATCTTAAAAGAGGAGATTGAAAAATGAAACATTTGTTAAAGCTTATGGATTTGTCCAAAAAGGAAATTACCGAAATTCTCAACCTTGCGGACCAACTGAAATTTGAAAAGAAAAACGGGATCGAGCATCACCTTTTGAAAGGCAAAACGCTCGGTATGATCTTTTCCAAATCGTCCACCCGTACCCGCGTCTCTTTCGAGGTGGGTATGTACGACCTCGGCGGCAGCGCGCTGTTTTTAAGCTCGCGCGATCTGCAAATCGGCAGAGGCGAGCCCGTAGAGGACACGGCGCGCGTGCTTTCGCGCTATCTCGACGGGATCATGATCCGTACCTTTGCGCAAAAGGAAGTGGAAGATTTGGCAACCTACGGTTCTATCCCCATCATCAACGGGCTGACCGATTATTGCCACCCTTGCCAAGTGCTTGCCGATCTTATGACGATCCGCGAATACAAAGGCGCGTGCGCGGGCAACAAGCTGTGCTATATCGGCGACGGAAACAACATGACCAACTCGCTGATTGTCGGCGGTATCAAGATGGGCATGGAAGTTGCGGTAGCTTGCCCTAAGGGGTACGAGCCCGACGCGGAAATTATGGCTTGGGCAAAGGAAAACGGCAAGTTCACCTGCACGGACGACGTGTTGGCGGCGGCGAAGGACGCGGACGTTTTGTACACCGACGTATGGGCGTCCATGGGTCAGGAAAGCGAGGCGGAAGAGAGAAAGAAGATCTTCAAAAACTACCAGATCAACGCAGAAGTTATGAAAGTAGCGGACGAAAAGGCGATGGTGCTCCATTGTCTGCCCGCGCACCGCGGCGAAGAGATCACGGCGGAAGTGTTCGAGGCGCACGCAAGCGAGCTGTTTGACGAGGCGGAAAACCGTCTGCACGCGCAAAAAGCCGTGCTTGTAAAATGCCTCGGCGGCAAATAATATCGACAATAAATCAATAAAACTCCCCCGTTCGCCAATTGCGAACGGGGGAGTTTTCGTATATTCCGTTTTCTTAAATATTTTCGACTACGCCCGAAAACAGAGTGATATTTTGCGGGGAAGAAATGATAAAGCCAAACGCCTTATCTACGATAAAATCATTGTAAACTTCCTGCGTGGGGGCGCTGGTTGATCCGTCCATTTCGATTACCGTGACAGCCGCGCCTTCAATGCCCGTCTTATCGACGAAAAGCTTGGTGGTGTGCTGGACTTTTTCGCACCAAACATGGTCAAATTGAGCGGATTGGGTTTGTATAAGGTTGTTAAAATTGCAAGTGTCTTTATCAAACAGGTTCGTTACGCCAAACTGTTCCTTTAATAAAGTTTTGATATTCTCATCGTATTCCGCCGTAAATTCGGGAAAAAGACAGCGGGTGTAATAAACGGTGTCGGTTTCGTGATCAGTTGCGTTAAAGCTTTTAACGGCGTTGACGGCGGAAAGGGTTTCCGTGGTGAACACGTCCGTTACCGAATACCCGTCTTTGGGCAGGATAAATTTGACGGCGTAATCGTTGGCGGTCTTCGTGTAAAAGAGGGAATATTTTTCCGTTTCGTATGCCCGACCAGGCATGTATTTTCCTCGTAACAAACTCTTAGAAAGGGTGGATCCGTCCGCATTGGTAAATGTATAGGGGGCGGTCATAGGCAGATCGCCCTCGTTTAACCACCCGTCTTTTAAATATAAAGTGTTGATGAGAGCAAGCACGGTATCTGTCGAAAGCCCATAATCTTTTTCAATCAACCCGCGCGTCTGCTCCTTGATAAAAGCAGTCACCGATTTGTTTGCTTTGCCGTTGTCGTTTTTAAAATCTGCCAAATAGGAATAGGCGTAGTATTTGCTTGCCAGCATATCGAGCGTCGGTTGCTTGAAATCGACCCCCTCTTGAATCCAAACGGAATTGCTCAATTGCACTTCGCCCGAATATGTTTTCGTGCCGTTGTCGCTATAATCGGTGTGCGTTACCGTCACGTCGCTGTACAGGGCGGAGTAATTTTCTTGCAACTGCGCGTAGGAAACGCCGAGCGCGCTTAAAAGTTGCGACCGCGTTGCGCCGTCAGCCCCCTCGACGGCAAGGGAAAGGGCGGAAAAAACCGAAAGGGGGGACACGGCAAAATTTTCTTCGCCGTCGTAGGCTTTGTATGCATTGTCCGCAAAGCTTGCGGCAAAATCGTCCACTTTGTCCTTAAATGCGACGTAGTCCTCGGCTGTACGGTCTTGATAGGTCAGCGCAACGGGCGCGGAAGGCGTGGCAAGCTCCGTCGCATCGTTCAACGCACCGTTGTCTTTGCCGCAGGAAACACCGGCAAAAAGAAAAACCGATAAAAGAATATAGGTAAAAAAACGAGTTTTTTTGGTTTTTGCCATGGAAAAGCCCTCCTTGTTTTAAGATATTGCGGAAAATGCGGACGGTTCATCCTCTGCAAGGCGATTATAGCATAGAGAGAGTGACTTGTCAATGGTTTTATAAAAAATACCCCGTTCGCGATTAAACGAACGGGGTTGAGATTTTGTTGTCGTTTATATTGTCAAAAGCAGGGCGCACGCGCCGAGTAGTATGCCAAGGAAAGCAAAGTTAAACGCCGAGAACAGCAAAATATATTTCTTTGCGCCGCCGTGATTGTGCGCGGTGTATTCCTTAAAGGTGATCAGGCTCGCCAAAGAGGAGATCAGCGTGCCGCAACCGCCGATATTCACGCCGAGAAGTAACGCCTCGTAATTCCCCGTGAACTGCGATAATAAAATCGCCGAGGGGACGTTGCTGATGATCTGACAGGAAAGGGTGGACACAAGTAGTGCGTTTTTGCCCATTAAATTCCCGAACACGCGCTGTATCGCGGGGATACGCGCCATGTTCCCAGAGAAGATGAAAAACGCCATAAAGGTCAAAAGCAGACCGTAATCGACCTTACCAAGCGCCTTTCTATCCAAGAACAGCAAGGCGATCGGGATCACGATCAAGCCCGTCCAAAAGGGGATCACGCGGAATACGATGACGATGGACAGCGCAAATAAAACGCCGTAGATAATCGTCCGCCCAAGGGGCAGCGTGATTTTTTCTTCCTCGATCGTCATTTCTTCTTTCTTGACGAAAATCATACAGCACAGCGTGATCAGCGCCACCGAAATCAAAAAGGGTACGAGCATGATCAGCATAAATTCGCCCGTGGGAATGGCAAATTTGGTGTACAGATACAGGTTTTGCGGGTTGCCGAACGGCGTGAGCATGCCGCCCAAATTTGCCGCAATATTTTGGATAATAAAGGTGAACGCCATGTATTTTTTCTTGCCCGTGGACGAGAGCACGAAATACCCGAGGGGCAAGAAGGTCAAAAGCGCCATGTCGTTGGCGATCAGCATCGAGCCGATAAAGGTCACGTACGCAAGGGCGAGCACGCAGGCGCGGGCATTTTTAAACGCGCGCACGATCTTTTGCGCCAAAAAGAAGAAAAACCGAATGTTTTTCAACGCGCAAACGACCGCCAAAACGCAAAACAGACAGGTCAGCGTTTTCCAGTCGAAATAGTCCAAATACGCCTTGTCGGGGGGCACGATACAGGTTGTCACGAAAGCCGCGCAAAGGGCGATCAGGAGCACGGCGTTTTTCTTGATAAAGGGCAAAACGCGGTCGTGTAAAAACAAGCCGATATGTAAAGAATGGGGATGTCTTTGATGAACTCCGTGCGCTCTCATGGCGCGTCCTCCTTTGCGGTATTTTGGCGCGGTTGACGCTCAAACGGCATTATTATATACCTTTTTCAAAGAAAAAGCTATTATTTTATGTCGAAAAAATTCAATTTTGTGCAATTTTTTGCCTTTTTTATTTGGACGTATTGCAAAAGGGCAAATTGCGTGGTATAATTTAGGCGTATCAAAGGGGGCAGTATGGAAGAGATCAAGCTTGGGAAATACCGTCATTTTAAGGGCATGGAATACGAAGTGATCGCGCTGGCGAAACACTCGGAAACGCAAGAGGATTTGGTGGTGTATCGCGCTCTGTATGGCGAAGGGCAGGTATGGGTACGCCCCGCGTCCATGTGGAACGAAACCGTCGAACGGGACGGAAAAACGTATAAAAGATTTACCTTTCTCGGATAATAAGATAGGAGAAAAATTATGTTAGATAAGCATTTGACAGTAAAGACCCGTCCGCGGGTAAACGAAGAAAATATCGTATTTTGGCAGGATTACCGCGTTACCGTTTTAGGGGCGCGGCTGTTCCGTTTGGAGCAAAGCACGCAAAAGCGTTTTCGCGACAAGGCAACGCAGGCGGTGTGGTTTCGGGATATGCCGAAAACGGAATTTTCCTTTTTAGCGCAAGGCGAACAAGCCGTGATCGATACGGGCGCGTGCAAGCTGATTTTGTCAAAAGACAGGGGGCAGGTATGCGTTGAACGGGACGGAAAATGCGTTTTGGCAAACAACGAGGGCAACCTTTTGGGCACGTACAGAACGCTAGATTGTTGCAACGCCGACGTGTATTACCGCCCGTGGATTCCCGAAGAACCGCCCAAGAAAATTGCGCTGGGCACGGGGGTATGCTCGAAAACGGGCGTGGCGGTGTTGGACGATTCCGCGTCGTTGACCTTTGCGGAAAACGGCGAGGTGGAAAACGAAATTGCAAACGGCACGGACGAGTATATTTTCGCCTTTGGCGACGATTATCGCGGCGCGGTGCAAGCGCTCTATCAAATCACGGGCGCAACGCCGATCGTGCCCCGTTATGCCCTCGGTAACTGGTGGAGCAGATACCACGTGTACACGGACGAGGAGTATTTGCGCGTTATAAACCGCTTTGAAGAGCGGGATATTCCCTTGACCGTAGCGACGGTGGATATGGACTGGCATTATTCCGATTTCATTAAAGAGGAATTGAACTTTTCCGAAAGCGGCAAGGACGGCAAAGAATACGTCGGCAGTAGTTGGTCTGTGGGCTGGACGGGTTACACGTGGAACAAAAATCTCTTTCCCGATTATAAAAAGTTCTTAAAAGAGCTGCAAAAGAAAAATTTAAAAATTACGCTGAATTTACACCCGTCGGACGGCGTGCGCTGGTGGGAGCGGGATTACGAAAAGATGGCAAAGACGTTGGGCTTGACCGATTTAAACGGCAAGCAAATTCCCTTTGATTTTTCGTCTGCGGAATTTATCAACGCGTATTTTGCGGTTTTGCACCGCCCGTACGAACAGGACGGCGTGGATTTTTGGTGGATGGACTGGCAGCAGCCGAATATTCCTTGGCAGGACGGGCAAAAGGCGGGCGCAACGGACGATTACGATCCCCTTTGGGCGTTGAACCATTATCATTATCTGGACAACGCGGCGGGGCATACCGCGCCGCTCTTGCTTTCCCGTTATGCGGGCGTTGGCTCGCATCGATATCCGCTCGGTTTTTCGGGGGATACGGAAATCACGTGGGAAACGCTGGGGTATCTGCCCTATTTCACGGCGACGGCGACCAACGTGGGCTACACGTGGTGGAGTCACGACATCGGCGGGCATAATTTCGGGGAAAAGAGCGACGAGCTGTACGTGCGGCATATCCAGTACGGGGTATTCAGCCCGATCAACCGCCTGCATTGCGCGTGCTATGATACCATGACGAAAGAGCCTTGGGAATACGGCGACGGCGCGGGCTTGATCGCCGCGGAATTTTTGCGGCTGCGCCACCGCATGATACCCTATCTGTATACGGCGTCGAAGGACACGAACGAGCAGGGCGTGGCTTTGATCGAGCCGCTGTATTATCGGCGTAAGCAAGCGGCGGCGTACGAATATCCGCAGACCTATTATTTCGGGAGCGAGCTGTTGGTTGCGCCCGTGACGGAAAAGGCGAAAAGGGACGGATACGCACGCGTGAAAACGTGGTTGCCCGAGGGGCGTTGGACGGATATTTTCACGGGCGACGAGTACGAGGCAGGCAAGGGCGGTAAAAAAATCACCCTGCACCGCAAATTAGATAATATTCCCGTTCTGGCAAAGGCAGGCGGGGTGTTGCCGCTGTCGGCGGACAAGGGAAACGCTTGCGACAATCCCGAAAATCTGGAAATCCGCATTTACAACGGCGATAACGAATACGCCTTGAAGGAGGACGGTTTAGAAAGCGGAAAATCGGGCGAATACAAGACGTTGTTTATCAACCGATACACGGAAAAAGCGGGGGTATGTACGCAAACGACGGAAATTTTCGGCGAGGGCGACGGGAGTATCGCGCCCAAAAACCGCGTTATGCGCTTGCGCTACGAAAACGTAGAAAAAGGGGAGATACGGCTTTGGCAAAACGGCAAAAAAGCGACCGCCAAAACGTTGATCGCCGATTGCGCGTGTATTGAAATTCCGATAAAGGAGGGGGTACGTTACCGCGTGGAGGTGCGCTTTGCAAAGAAAACGGCGATTGAAAAATTGCTGGCGCGCGCCCTGAAAGTGATCACCCGCGCCGAGTGGAAAAACACCGAAAAATACCGTGCTTGGAAAGAGATAGAAAAGGCGGCGACGGTGGAAGAATACCTTGCGGCAGTAGATAGCGCAGACCTGCCCGCGATCACCAAAAAGCTTTTAAAGGAAACCGTATAAAGAACGGAAATAGACAATGCCTATAAAGACAAGGAATTGCAGGGCTTCCCAAAAGGAAGCCCTGCAATTTTTTAGCATATTTTTGCAATTTATAAGCAATGACGGGGGAACGTTTTTGTGATATAATATTACCGCGCGACAGGAAGCGAATACACGTAACGGTTATAGAAAAAAACAACCGCACAGGGCTTGCGGCCTTTGCAGTTTCGTGGTATAATCAATGTAATAATATTTTTCAAGGAGAAAAAGTATGGGAAAAATGAAAAAAATCCTCTTGGCGGCGCTGACGCTGGGTTGTACGTTGTCCTTTGCGTTTGCCTGCGGCGGCGGAAACAATGGCGATCAGGGCGGCAATAGCAGCTCGCAAGAGCAAAGCAGTTCTGTTCCCGACAGCGAAGAAAGCTCGTTGGATATTTCTTCGGAAATATCTTCGGAGATCGTATCGGAAAGCGAAGAGAGTTCTTTGGAAGAGAGCGACGAAAGCTCGGAATCGGTACATACCTGTATCACGGAAGGCGACTGGATCACGAACAGTACGGGGCATTGGTTAAAATGCGACTGTAATAAACTGGTGCAATACGGCAGCCATTCGGGCGAGGCAACCGTGTGCGCAGAGCAAGCGATTTGCACCGTGTGCAAGATACCGTTCGGCAACCCGAAAGATCACAGCTACGGCGAACTTTCGGACGGCGAACACGGCATGGCGTACTATTGCGACTGCGGCGAATATCTCACCAACGAGGATCTGGTGGATTTCGTCTTGCCGATCGAAAGCGGGAAAGACCCTGTCGTGTTGCATATCTCGGATACGCAGATTATGGACTACGGCGACGTTGAAACGTTATGCTACCGTTACGTTCGTGACGCGGTACAAAGAACGAACCCCGATTTGATTATTTTGACGGGGGATATCGTCTACGGGAAATTTGACCCCTACGGCACGATTTTGAAAGGCTTGATTAACTTTATGGAAACGCTGGATACGCCTTGGGCGCCCGTGTTCGGCAACCACGACAACGAGAGCTTGATGGGCGTGGACTGGCAATGCGCGCAGTTAGAGGCGGCGGAAAACTGCCTGTTTAAACAGGGCGATTTGACGGGCAACGGCAACTATTCGGTGGGCTTGGAACAGGACGGCGAGCTGCTCCGCGTGTTCTATATGATGGACTCCAACGGTTGTACCAAACCTATGTGCGACAGTAACGGCGTGCAAACAACGCCTGCGCTCGGCACGAACGAGGTGCGGACGAGCGAGGGCTTTGCGGCAGATCAAGTTATGTGGTATACCGATCAGATCAATGCGATCCACGCGGTGGACGCGGACGTGAAGATCTCGTTTGCATACCATATCCAACAGGTGGTATTCACGAAAGCTTTCCAAAAATACGAAGAGTACAACGGCGTGGTGAAAGACGGCTCGTATTCCGAGCTGCGCGATCCTTTAAATCTCGATACGCTGGAAACGGCAGACGAAACAGACTTTGGTTATTTGGCTTGCAACATAAAAGGAGGCTGGGACGGCGGCAATAACCCCATATTCAAGAAGATGAAGGAATTGGGCGTGGATTCGATTTTCGTCGGGCACGAGCATTGTAACAGCGCCAGCATCGTATACGACGGCGTGCGTTTCCAGTACGGTCAAAAAACTTCGCAATACGACAGATACAACGTATTGACTTCTAACCGTGAAATCAAGAACGTTCAGGAGGAGGGTGTTACAGGCACGCCGCTCATGGGCGGTACGGTTATTCCCGTTTCAGGCGAGGACGGTTCGATCGGCACGGGGTATATCGTGTACTTTGGCGATCCGTTCGACGCGGAAGGCGAAAGCGGCTCGACGGGCGGCGATTCGACGGAAAACGGCGGCTCGTCTGAAACGCCTACGCAGCCCGCAATCGTCGTGGACGGTCTGCAATACGGCACGGATATTACCGCGCAGAGCGACAACGGTTCGTCGTTCGGCAGTATGGAGGCGGTTGCGTACGACGAAAATACGAACGCTTATTATATCGTTTCGGGAACGTCTTATAATAGAATTTATATCAACGTGAATTTGTTAAAAGGAAAAACGACGGTCTCGTTTGATATTTTAGTGCCCGAAGAAGCAACGAGCACGGAAGGCAACGCAACGCAGGAATTTGCAATCCGCGTAAAACCTAATCAAACAGAGGACGCTCTGCCCGGTGTGGACGGCGGGTATCTTTGGTTTGACGCAAGTTATAGTGGCGAACGTAAAATTACGATTGGCGAGTGGCAAACGATCGTTATCGATATTTCTGCTTTCGCTGACGTGTGCACGGAATTTGGTATTTATTTCGTTGCGGGCAACAATAGCGCGTACGTGAAGAATATCGCGGTTAGCTAAAAGCTGTAAGAGGAACGGTTTGGGGTAGAGGTATCCCGTTGCTTGAACGGAAAAAACAAAAACGGCGGGGTACGTATCGTATCCAAGCCGTTTTTTTGTGTAAAAAAATTTTTGAAAATTTGGAAAAATTTTGTTTTTCCTTATTGACATAAAAAAAAGTTGATGATATAATACAAAAATAAAACGCGAAAAGTGCGGAAAATACGGCGTTTTGCGTTAAATTTACATAGTGAAAGAGGTAAAGAATGAAGTTGTTTAAGAAGAAAGACTCGGTATTCGTTGCCGTCGGCGGCATGTTGCTGCTCAGTATTTTGGGTATGATCGGCGTGGTGATGATCGACGACGGAAACGCGCTTTTTAAGGGAATGGAAAATAATTTTTTGGTTAGAATTATCTCCATGCTCAAAATCAAGCGTATCAACGTCAGCACGACGGTATTTGTGGCGTTTTTACTGTGCTATGCGGCAACGGTTGCGCCCGTTACGTTGTTGGCGCTTAGTAAAAAGATCTACGCGTTTTTGGAAAAAAAGCACTCGCCGAAGCATTGTAAGGTCATGTTATGGTCTACCTGCGTGGCGGTTTTCGCGTTCGGCTGGATATTGGCGATCGGACTTTGCGTGGTAAGAGGCGCAAAAACTTGGCAGTTGTTTTTGACCTGCCTCTATTTCCTCGTTGCCCTCGCTTGTATCGCGGTTTTCCTTTTCCTTATTTATATCTTGATCGAGATCCTCTCGCGTGCGTTTAAGCCGAACGTCAAAACGACCTCGGTCGGGGGCGTGGGCGGCGCAGGCGGCGTTGCTGTGAGCGGCGGCGGGGCGGCGTTTAACGAAAGCTCGGGCGAAATTTTCCCTGGGTTGAAAGCGATCGACGAAAAATATGCAAAGGTGGGCGGAAAAAATGCAAAAGCGGAAGAAACGAGCTATACCCTGCCGCAGATCGCGGAGGGTTTCCAAGCCTTTTTGTCCGAACGGTGCGAGCTGTATTACGATTTAAAAATGCTCCGTTCTTTTATTGCGGGCATGGCGACCTCGCGCCTGATCATTTTAGAGGGGTTGAGCGGCACGGGTAAATCCTCGCTCCCTAGATATTTCTCGGAATACGTCGGCAGTAAAGCTTTCTTTGCGCCCGTACAATCGACCTGGCGCGACCGTACCGACGTTTTGGGCTTTTATAACGATTTCAGCTATGTGTTCAAGGAAACGAACTTCCTCAAACGCCTGTACGAGGCGTCGTATATGCCCCAGCAATTCAATATCATGGTGTTGGACGAAATGAACCTGTCCCGTGTGGAATATTATTTTGCGGACTTCCTGTCCGTCATGGAATATCCCGCAGAGGATTGGAAGGTGACGATCATGCCCGCGATAAAAGAAGAGGACGCGCCGAAAAAACTGGACAACGGCGCGGTGGTCGTGCCCGTCAATACGTGGTTTATCGGCACGGCGAACAAGGACGATTCCACCTTTACCATCACCGATAAGGTATACGACAGAGCGGTGGTGTTGGAATTTAACGACAGAAATACCAAGGTCTACACGACGGCGTCGTCCGAGCCGATCACGCTCGCGCCGACCCAGCTTTCGGAGCTTTTCCAAACGGCAAGAGCGACCAAAGCGTATGCCTTAACGGAGGCGGATATCATCAAATTCGACGAGCTGGCAGAATTCGTTTACGAGCTGTTTGAAATTCGCTTCGGTAACCGTATCATGAACCAGATTATGAGCTTTGTGCCCGTATACGTAGCCCTTGGCGGCACGAAAGAAGAGGCGATCGATATTATGTTCTGCCGCAAGGTATTGCACAAGCTGGACGGCAGATTTGAGGATTATATTCGCGAGGGGCTTGTGCGGTTGCAAAACAAAATTGAGCAGCTTTACGGCGCGGGCGCTTTGGCGGAAACGGAAAGAACGGTTCGCCGTTTGATCAAAAAGCTGACGTAAGGCGGTAAAAACGGAAAGAGTATATGGAAAAAAGCGTTGTAAAATATCTTGCGGAATTTTCGCAGCGGCTGGACGACGATTACGGAGAAACGGTGGAGATCGGGCGGCTGTTTGCGGACGCGGATAACGGAAAACTGAATATTGCCGACGACCTTTCGTGGCTTGCGGATTTTGAAAAAGCGATCGGTTTCATTCAACGCATTTTGGGCAACGAGCATCTGCACGTAAAATACGTGAAAAATATCGTAAAGGTTCAGGCGGCGAGCCGTTTGGATTCGGAGGGCTTTGCGTGGACGCTGAAAGAGCCGCGGCTTTGGAAAGGCTCGGACAGAGGCCCGCGCCCAGAATCGGTGTATATGACCATGTTTGAGGACGAGTACGCCATTTACGAAAACCGTTTTATCAAAATGCTCATTGACGAGATCATTCGGTATCTTTCGGGTACGCTGACAGAGCTTGCCGATTCCTTGGGCAATTTGCGTGCGTATTTTGGGTCGAGATTGACGGAGGCGGGCGCGCTCCGTATGTCGGACGAACAGGGACATTCGGTGCAAAACGCCGACGATAAACGTGTGTTGGCGGAGGGTGGAAATCCTGTTGTCGAAGTGTACGACCGTGTGGAAACGCTCTTAAAAAGGGCGATAAGGTTCAAAAACAGCACGCTGTACAGAGAGTGTCGGGGCAAGCCCTTATCGGGTGCGATACAGCCGACGAATATTTTAACGAAAAACCACGCCTATCGGGAATGTTATCTGTTCTATCAACGCTTTTGCGCAATGAGCGGGCATAACAAGCGCTTGGAAAACACGCTGTTTGATAACGGTATTTTGCGGTTGCTGTACGCGACCTACTGCAACGGTTACCGTATCGTGGGGAAACCTACCATCGGGCGGTTTTCGGACGGCGGGCGCAGCTGTAAAAAGGTAAACCTGCAAAAGGACAATTTCACCATCGAGGTAAGCGCTCTGAACAAGCAGGAAATACAGCTCACGACGACTATGCGCGGTGCGAGCGGAGAAGAAAACGCGCAGGACGCGGGAAGAAGATACACGTCGCGGGTGATGATTAAAATTTCCGATTGCGAGGCGGAACGTAGCGGCGTTTTGGCGGAAAATTACCGCAAGGAAAAGCTGGCGCAAGGCTACGACGACGCATACCTTGCCGTGTATTCCAGAAAACCGATGGGCTACGACGGCGTCATCAACTTTGCCAACAAGGGGGATTTCGGCTGTCGTGCGGTGGAAGATTTCGTGCGGTCGCTGACTATGCAGCTCGTTGGCGCGCATAAAATTTTCGGCAAGCGTTGCCCCGTCTGCGGCACAAAGTGCGTGGACACGGGCGAAAGCGTGCTTTCCTGTATCCATTGCGGCAGTACGTGGTCGCTGGTGCAAGACGGCGAGGAAGAAAAGGTCTGGGTAAAGCGCATACGGCATTGATAAAAATAAAAACGGCGGGGGACATATCCTATCCACGCCGTTTTTTGATGTAAAGAAAAACCACTGACCGGAAAAGTCATACCGACCAAGGGAGTGGAACGACCGCGTGGAGTGTATCTCAAAAAAGTAATAAGTAAGAGTGAAAAGTGAAGAAGTGCGGGGGAATTTATAAAGAGATACGCTTGACTACGGCTTGCCGAATAGCAAACTGAGCGGTATGAAAAAGGCTATGCCCGAAAAATAAAAACCACCCGATATTCGGGTGGATGATTTTTTGCTATTTTTCGTTGTTATTGCAATCTGTTTTTTGGGCAGACCTTGATACATACGCCGCAAACGCTGCCCCTGCCTACGTCTTGAAAATGTTCTTTCATATACCGCGAGCATTTTTCCGCGTCGAAATTCCGATTGCCGTCCGTCGTCGGTTTTTCCCCGAAGATCGCGCCCGCAGGACATGCCTTTTGGCAAGCCGTACATTCACCGCAGCCGTTTTCGATAACGGGCAATTCCGCCGTCAAGGGCAGGGAACAAAGCACCGTCGCAAGGCGGACCTTGCTGCCGTATTTTTCGGATAAAAACAGACCGCTCTTGCCCACGAACCCAAGCCCCGAAAGGACAGCCGCCGTTTTGTGCGGGTATACGCCGCGATAGGGGTTGTTTTTGCCGAGGCTTTGGCTTGCCGCGATCGGCAAGCTCTCGCCGCCAAGATCTTCGATTTTGCGCGCCAAGCGAAAAGCGATCGTATCCAGCAGGCTGTTTGCCGTGCGGTAATGCTGAAAATACACAAAGGACGGGGCGTTTTCAATCGTTTTCAAAACGCCGTCCGAAAGCTTTACCCCCACGGACATAGCGTAACGAAGCTGTGGCAGGGCGGCGACAGGGGATTGCACCAAATCGCAAAATCCGACGATGTCCGCGCCCAAATCCAGCGCGAGCGATTTTAATTCCGCCTGCAAAGCAGGGATATTTTCAAAAGTAGCGTGGGTATCGTTTTGCATGGCGCGTTTCCTTGTGCGGTTTTCTTTTAGTATACCATGTTTGAGGCAAAAAGGAAAGTGTTTTTTGCACAAAGGCGATTTTGTTGTGCTATTCGCAAAATATTAACAAAATTTTAACATTTTTCGACAAGAGGGTTGACTTTCAGCGCAAAATATATTATGATAGAACAAAGGAAAAACGCTATGAAAAAATTGTTGTTTATTTTCAATCCGCACTCGGGGACGGGTGTCATACGCAAGCATCTGGCGGAAGTGCTCGACGTTTTCACGAAAGCGGGCTACGAGGTCGTTGCATACCCTACGCAATCTTCGGGCGACGGGATCAATAAGATCCGCGAAGAAGGCGCGGACTTTGACCGTATCGTAGTGGCTGGCGGCGACGGTATGCTCAACGAGCTGGTCAACGGCGTTATGTCCCTGCCCAAGGAAGTGGAAACGGGGTATATCGCCACGGGCACGGTCAACGATTTTGCGGCGACGCACGGGATTCCCAAAAACGTGATCGAGGCGGCAAAGATCGCCGCGTCGGACAACATCAAGGCGATCGATTTGGGGAAATTCGGGGATCGGTATTTTGCGTACGTAGCGGCGTTTGGGATTGCGACGGACGTTTCGTACAAGACCAAGCAGTCGGCGAAAAACCGTTGGAAAATTTGGGCGTACGTTTGGAATATCATCAAATGTATCGGCCCGAACAAGTTTAAGGCGGCTTGCCGTAAAATGAAGGTGGACGCGGGCGACGTCGTGTTCAACGGCGAGTTTATTTTCGGTACGATTTCTAATTCAAAATCGATCGGCACGTTACATATTTTGGTGGATAAAAAGGTGGAGCTGGACGACGGGCAGTTGGAGGCGTTGTTTATTCCGCGCCCGAAGAAAATCCGCGAATGGATACAGCTGTATAAGAATTTAAAAGAGCGGGATTTCAGCAAATCAAAGCTGATGTTCGTGCGCACGTCCAAGCTTACCTTGACGATGGAAAAAACGGCGTTTTCGCTGGACGGGGAAAACGGCGGCGAGCACGAGGAACTGACGATCACGGCGGCAAAGCAGGTGTTAAAGATCGCCCTGCCCGAGTCGAAAATCGAGTGCGCGGGCGAGTTGGCTTCCGCAGACGGCTCGATGAGCAAAAAGGAAAGAAGAAAGGCGAAAAAGGCGGCGAAGAAAGCGGCGCGTTTGGAGGCAAAGGCGCAGAAAAGAGCAGAAAAGAAAACAAAAAAAGAGAGCAAATAAGCTCTCTTTTGAAATAAACGGTGGATTTAATGCTTTTCAATCCCCAAAATATAATTTGCGTCTAAATCCAGCTCCTTGCACAGTTTGGCAAAAGTGTCCAGCGACGGCAATTTTTTCGTTGTCTTGTATTGGGTGACCATTTCAGGAGAAACGCCGATGCGTTTTGCTATCTCAACCGTGGTAAGACCGCTGTTTTTCAATTCTTCGCCTAATCTTTTTTTAATAATATTCTGTTCCATATAAATATTATATAACTAATGGTTAGAAAATACTTGACAACTAACCGTCGGTTAGTGTATAATTTTTGTGTAAAGTGCAAATGCATTTACTGAAAAATAAAAAAGAAAGGAGAGTTTTATGGAAAAAGTTATTCAGCACGATACGTATGGCACTATTTTGTATAATGAAGGGGACTGGTCGGGGAAGAAAAAGATCAAGATCAACGACGTGGAATTGCAAAAAGCAGGCAGAAACAAGTGGACGTACGAGTTTGGCGGCGAAACCTTAGAGGTGAGCGTTAAGGGGTCTTTTTTAATGGGCGCAGTTTTGACGATCGGCAACGAGAATATTCAGGTCACGGAAAAGCCGACGTGGTATTCTTACGTGCTTTCGGTGCTGACGGTTGCGTTTGTGATTATATGGGGCGCGTCGGTTACGCTGGTAAAAATTTTCCCGATCGTTGGCGGTGCGCTGGGCGGCGGGATCAGCGCGTTGTACGCCGTGTTAAACTTATATCTTGCGGGCAAGGTAAAATCGGCGGGGTACAAACTGTTGATCGGTTTGGGAATGTTTGCGGCGGCTGTGCTCACCTGTTATTTGTTGGGTGTAGGGATTGTCGGAACGTTTTAACGTTTAGATTTATAGGACGGAATACGGGTGCGGAGAGGAAAAGCTTTCCGCACCGTTTTTTTGCTCGGGGGATTTTTTCACGAGAGAACGAAAAAGCATTGACAAATTTTTTTGGGTAGAGTATAATAAGAAAAGTGAATTAAAAAAAATGCAGGCGTATCGAAGCGGTCATAACGAGGCGGTCTTGAAAACCGTTTGGGGGCAACCCCACGGGGGTTCGAATCCCTCCGCCTGCGCCAACGAAAGTGCCCACAGCGGGCACTTTTTTCGTTGGCGCAGGCGGAGGTTTAAAAGAAAGCCCGAAGTATCGGGGGTTCGCGTGACGAGTGTCCGCAAAAGCCGAATGGAATGAAGCATGGACTTGTCGGCGCGAGGAAACTCTGCCGAGGCTCCGCAAAGCGGAAACGGCAGAATCCCTCCGCCTATAATTTTTTATTTTCCGCAACGTTAAATTTCCCCAAAAGCCTTGTACAACAAACGAAAATATGTTATAATTATTGCCAAGAAGACTATCGCTATTAGACAAGGTAAAATAAAATGAGCAGTGATATGGTTTGTTTGGTTTTTGAATTTCAGGAAGAATATAAAAGGCTTGACCGTTTGTGCAAAGAAACGTATTCAAGTGCCAACGGGGTGACGGAATATATCAATCAAATGGAAAGGCATTGGTATAAATATCAAAGATGTGTTGATGAATGGGAAGAAGACTATAAAGAGTTAAAACATGTTCGTTGGGTGCGTAATCAGTTGGCGCATGAAGTTGGTGCATTAGAGATGGGTATTTGTACAAGTGAGGATTTAATATATGTCAAAGATTTCCATCAAAGAATTTTAAAATCGGAAGATCCGCTTGCGTTGGGGAGAAAGGCTGTTGAAGAAGAAAATAGGCACAAATATACTATTAAAGAGTGTCAGAGAACCAATAAACAGAAAGAAAATCCCTCTTTTATAAAAAAGATTTTCGCAAAAATTAAACGGTTTTTCATGGGGGAATAGGTGTTATATGCTTATCAAATTTGACGAATTGAAAGAAACGGAATTAAAGGCGTTTTACGGCGGCGACGGGGCGCTGATCGCGAATATGTTTGTGGACGGTAAAAATAAAATTTTGCGCGGAAAACTCGCGCCGAAAGCGACGATTGGCTTGCACAAGCACGAGCCAAGCTCTGAAATCATCTTTATTCTTTCGGGCAAGGGGAAATCCGTTTGCGACGGCAAAGAAGAATTGCTCTTTGCAGGCGATTGCCATTATTGCCCTAAGGGCAGCGAGCATTGTTTGATCAACGTCGGCGACAACGATCTTTGTTTTTACGCGGTTGTTCCGCAACAGTAAAAGGGTAATATGGAAAAGACGGTAAAAAAATTTGACGAACTGACGGCGGCGGAGCTGTACGAGATTTTGCGCGTCCGCGCCGAGGTTTTCGTCGTAGAACAAAACTGCGTGTATCAAGATCTGGACGGAGTGGACTTGGAGGCGTACCACGTCTTTTTGCGCGAAAACGGCAAGATCGTGGCGTATTTGCGCGTGGTGGACAAGGGCAAACGCTTGGACGAAGTGTCCATTGGCAGAGTGATTTCGTTAAAACGCCGCCAAGGGGTCGGGGGCGAGCTGATGCGCTTAGGGCTTGCCGTGGCGAAAGAGAAATTCGGCGCGCGCGTGGTCAAGGTCGGGGCGCAGGTGTATGCAAAGCCCTTTTACGAGAGCGTGGGCTTTACGCAAATTTCGGGCGAGTATATAGAGGACGGGATTCCGCATATCTATATGTCGTGCGAAGTAAAATAACGGGAGAAAGGAAAGGGGTTTCATGACAACGAATGCTCAGGTAAAAAATAAAGTGGGCAAAAGGATTTGGGGCGTGACGTGGCGGGTGCTTTGCGGCGTGCTTGCCTTTTTATGTACGGCAGTTTTTGCTTTTGTCGTGGTGGACAGGGTGCGTTTTCACCGTTTTTATAAACGGGCGGAGAGCACGTTTGCCGTGCCCGATATCCACAGCGGTTACGTGCCGCAGGGTTTTGATTATGACAGCGAGCGGGGCGTGTTTCTGGCGGCGGGGTATATGTCTAACGGCAAGCCCTCGCGCGTGTACGTAATGGATGGTAAGGGCGGCGAGTATCACGCGTCGCTTTTGGGCGCCGACGGTAGCGCGTACGTGGGGCACACGGGCGGTATCGTACATAACGGCGATTACGTGTACGTCACGGGGGATAACGGGTTGGACGTATTTTCCTATCGGGATATTTTAGACGGCAAACCGACGGTGGCAAAATGCGGCGAGATCAGGGCATATTTGAACCCTGCCTATTGCTATATCGTGGACGGATATTTGTTGACGGGTTCGTTTTACCGCTTAGGAAATTATGAAACAGCCGACTACGAGCGCATGACAACGCCGCGCGGGGAGCAAAACACCGCGATCATGACGGCGTTTAAGCTGGATGAAAGCGCGGAATTTGGGGTTGATCCCGACCCGTGTGCGGTCATTTCCACGCGCGGCTTAGTACAGGGCATGTGCATAACGGACAGCGGAAAGATCGTGTTATCGACCTCGTACGCCTTGGCGGCGTCGAAGTTGTACGTATACGACAGCGCGAAAGTGCAAATAGAGGACGGGTATCTTTTTGCAGGGGAAACGGAAGACGGCCTTGCGTTTTCTTATCCCAACGTAAAAAGGGTGTTCTTGGACGGGGCAAGCCACGTGGATACGGTCAAAGCGCCGTGCATGTCCGAAGAGCTCGTGTATTTGAACGGAAAAATTTATATCATGAACGAGTCGGCGTGCAATAAATACATATTTGGCAAGCTGACTTCGGGACGGAAAATTTACGCATACCCCTACGCATAAAGCAAAGGACGGAATAAAAGCCGCGGCGCTTATAGTAAGCGCCGCGGCTTGTATACTCTGTAAATTTTTAAATTAGCATTTCGTATTCTTCGTACAATTCGTCGAGCTTGTTTTTGATCTCTTCCAAACGGTTGCATTTTTCCGTAAGCAAAGCAAAATTCGCGGTGACCTCAGGGCTTGCCAAATCGGCGTTTAAGCTTTCGTCCTCTTCTTCCAGAGCGGCGATCTCGTCCTCGATCTTCTTGATACGGGTGCGGCGTTTTGCGTCCTGCGCCCGTTCTTCCTTGCTCCGATAATAGCTTTCCTTATGCTCGGAATTTGTCGAAAGGGCGGGGGACGGTACGCGTTCAACCGCCTTTTGCGCCGCTTTCGTTTGCATTTTATAGGCGGTGTATTCGTCGTAAGCGCCCTTAAATTCAGTCGCCGCGCCGTTCTCTAATTC
>JAFTQY010000056.1 GCA_017462505.1 Clostridia bacterium | reverse complement strand
TGATCGTGTCGCCTACGTTGAATGCGGGAACCTCAGCCTTCATGCTCTCTGCGTTGATAGCTTCGATAATTCCTTTCATTTTAGACTTTACCTCCGTTATTTACGAAACGTTCATAACCCGCTGCGTGATTCCTCACCACGCCCAAAAAAAGGCAGCGGAACGCTCGAAGTCAGCAATTATTATATATAATTTTTGATATAAAGGCAAGCGTTTTTCACCAAGTTTTTGCAAATTTTTTATTTTCTTTTTGTTTTTCTTTCCATGTTTCCCTTTTTCCCTTGACAACCTTTTTCGATTATTTTATAATAAATACGAAATATATTTTGGAGGCTTTTATGAAATACCTTTTAGAGGGTTTTTACGCCATCGGCGATAACCCCAAAATGATCGCGATGTGGTTCATCGGCGCGTTGCTCATTTTCCTTGCCATTAAAAAGGATATGGAACCCGCTCTTCTTCTGCCCATGGGCTTTGGCGCGATCTTGGTCAACCTGCCCTTATCCCCCGTGATCAAGGACAACGGCATCATCACTTCGCTGTTCAAAGTCGGTATCGCGGCAAGCGAGGCAATGCCCTTGCTCCTGTTTATCGGTATCGGTTGTATGATCGACTTCGGTCCTTTACTTTCCAACCCGAAACTCTTTATTTTGGGCGGCGCGGCGCAGCTTGGTATCTTTATTACTATTATTTTAGCGGTTATGATCGGTTTCCCTCTCGACGCGGCGTCCTCGATCGGTATTATCGGCGCGGCGGACGGCCCTACCGCGATCCACGTAGCAAACACCCTGCTCCCCATCGGCAATCTGTTTAATTCCCTCGTAGGACCTATCACCGTAGTCGCGTATTCCTATATGGCGCTTGTTCCTATTGTACAGCCCGCTGTTATGAAAGTTTGCACGACCAAAAAAGAACGCCGTATTAAAATGAAATACAGCGCAAAACAGGTTTCCCGTTTGATGCGAATCCTCTTCCCGATCATCGTAACGGTCATTTCGGGCTTGATCGCCCCCGAATCGCTCTCCCTCGTCGGTATGCTGATGTTCGGTAACTTACTTAGAGAATGCGGTGTACTCGGCTCGCTTTCGGAAACGGCGCAGTCGACTTTTTCGAATATCATCACGTTGCTCCTTGGTATCACGATCGCATTCCAAATGCAAGCAAGCGCGTTTATCTCCATTAACACGCTTATCATTATGGCGCTCGGTTTGTTTGCGTTTGTATTCGACACGGTAGGCGGCGTTATGTGCGCAAAGCTCATGAACCTGTTCTCGAAAGAAAAAATCAATCCGCTCATCGGCGCGGCAGGTATTTCCGCATTCCCTATGGCGGCGCGCGTCGTGGAAAAAGTGGGCGTTAAAGAGGACACGTCTAACCACCTTTTGATGCACGCAGTCGGCGCAAACGTTTCGGGACAAATCGCCTCGGCTATCGTCGGCGGTCTGATCATCGGTTTGGTATTATAAGGAGAGAAAGACTATGTTGAATACAATGCTTGCACTTTTTGAAGGACTTACCCCTATGAACGGCAAAAATATGACCGCCTCTCTTGAAATTTTATGGAAAGGTCTCCTTGCGATTTTTATTGTAATTTTTGCAATCATCATCGTCGTAAAATTGACCGCGCTCACCATCGCAAAATGCGAAGAGGCAAAGAAAAAGAAAGCGGAAGAACAAAAATCCAACGACGAAAATTCAAATTAAAAATTAACAAAGACGGAAAAGCCGACCCGAAAAGGTCGGCTTTTTTATTGACAAATCCCCCCGTTTTGCATATAATACAAATACAGGCGCGCCTATACGCACGCTATTTATTTCTACGGACGGAAAATTATGACGAACTTACTTACCCGAATTTTTATCGGCAAAGACAAAGACCCGCGCGATCCTAAGGTGCGGGGCAAATACGCCGCTCTCGGCGGTTTTACGGGCATTCTTTTAAACGTTTTGCTCTTTGCGGGCAAGCTGGTTATGGGCTTGATTGCGCGCTCCGTCGCCATTATTGCGGACGCGTTTAACAACATCTCGGACGCGGGCTCGTCCGTCGTCGCCCTCATCGGCTTTCGCCTTGCGAATAAGCCCGTCGATAAGGAACACCCCTTGGGGCACGGGCGGCTGGAATACGTCACGGGCTTTATCGTCGATATGCTCATCATCTTGGTCGGGTTTGAGCTTTTGACCTCGTCCGTAGATAAAATCATGCATCCGCAGCTCCCCACCGTCGGCACGGTCACACTCGTCATTCTCGGCGTAGCGATCTTAGTCAAGGTCTGGCTCTTTTTCTTCTATCGCAAAATTGCAAACACAATCAATTCCGCCCCCCTCAAAGCCGCCGCTTTCGACAGCCTGAGCGACTGTATCGCGACCACGCTCGTGCTCGTTTCGTCCGTTGTAGCGAAAATTTGGGGCTGGCGTATCGACGGGTATGCGGGTATCCTCGTCGCCGTGTTTATCATGTTCACGGGCTTTAAGGCGGCGAAAGAAACCATCGATTTGTTGCTTGGCTCTACCCCCGACCCCGAATTTATTAAACAAATTTACGACTTTGCCAAGGGGTATCCTTTGGTCATCGGTATCCACGACGTTATGGTGCACGACTACGGCCCCGGCAGACAGATCGTTTCTTTCCATGCCGAGGTCGATTCCGAGGAAAATATCAACAATGCGCACGAGGAAGTGGACAGAATGGAACGGGACATGCACGAAACGTTCGGGTGTATCGTGACCATTCATTTAGACCCCCTCGTGATGAACGACCCGCTCGTAAACGAAATGCACGCGGTAGCGGTTGCCGCCGCTAAGGAAGTTGACCCCGCGTTTTCCATTCACGATTTCCGTATGACCATGGGCGAAACGAACGTCAACCTTATCTTCGATTTATTACTTCCCGCAGATTGCAAGATGGAAACGGAAGAGGCGGAAAATCTCGTCAGCGAAAATATCCGCAGGCAAAAGCCGAATTGCTTTTGCGTAATCCGCGTAGAAAGACCGTTTGTTTAACCTTTAAAAAGAGCAAAGCCCCCGACACGTGTCGGGGGCTTTTTGTTTTTTTCGTCCGTTTTATAACAGCGGCGCAAAGATCCGCACAAGGGAACGGAGCATGCGTTTGGACACGCTGACTTTCCACGTTTCCTTTTCGATTTTTTGGCTTTTTTGCACCGTTTCTTCTACGTCCTTTTCCACGTCCTTGATACATTCGCAACCGTACATCCACACGCCGTTTTCAAAATGGTGCACAAGAGAGCGGTAATCGAGATTGATCGTGCCGATCATCGCATATTTTCCGTCCACTACGTACGTCTTTGCGTGGATAAACCCGGGCGTGTATTCGTAAATCTCTACGCCCGCGTCCAAAAACCGTTTGTAAAAGCTACGCGTCGCCTCAAAAACGAGTTTTTTATCGGGGATATGCGGCACGACGATCCGTACCCGTACCCCGCGCAACGCCGTGTTTTCTATCGCGCTGCAAAGCTCGTTATCCAAAATCAAATAAGGGGTCGTAATATCGACGTATTCGGTCGCGCAAGCAAGCAAATTTAAAATTACGCTTTTGCCCACGTTACGCTTGTACACGGGACGGGGTCCGTCGCCAAAGGGCACGACGTACCCGTGCGCTTGTCCCCCGTTTTCAAAGGCGGGAAAATAGCTATCCTTCCATTCGCCGTTTCTTTTGACGTTCATGCCGTAATCGACAAGGAAGAGCCGCGTCATTTCCAAAACGCCCTCCCCTTCCAAGCGCAACCCAACGTCCTTCCAGTGCCCAAACCGTTTGACCTCGTTGATATACTCGTCGGCGATATTCACCCCACCCGTGTACGCGATCACGCCGTCGATCACCGTAATTTTTCTGTGACTGCGGTTGTTAAATTCCCCGTCCGCGCTACCGCGCAGGCGAGAAAAGGGGGTCGCCTCAATACCGAATTTTTTCAGCCGCTTTGCGTAATTTCCGGGGAGCGTGGACATACAGCCGATATCGTCGTATACGACCTTTACTTCCAACCCGTCTGCCGCCTTTTGCTTTAAAATCGCCAAAATCGAGTTCCAAAATTTCCCCTCTTCGACGATAAAATATTCCATAAATATAAATTTTTGCGCGCTACGCAGATCGGCAAGCAACCGCACCCACATTTCTTCCCCGACGGGGAAATATTCCTGCTTGGTATTTGAAAAAAGGCGCGCGTCCGCAATATTGCACAGCATTTTTGCCTGCGTAGCCGCCACGGCGTTCTCTTCCCTAAGCCGCGCAAAGGTTCCCTCGTCCTCTTTTTGATAACGGCGCGCAAACAGCCGTTCCAAACGCCGACGGAATTTTTTATTCAAATTCCGCTTGTAAAAGAGAAAATACAGCATAAAGCCCGCGATCGGCAGGATCATAACGAACAGCAGCCACGGTATCTTATAATCGGGGTTGTCGTCGGTGGCAATGATCCCCACCACGCAACAGACCTGCGTTACCAGCACCGCCAAATAAAAATAGGGCACAAAATAACAAAGCGCCACCACCGTACCGATGATCGCCAAAATTTCCAGCACCGTGATCATCATGGCAATAATATAGCGGACGGGAATATAATTGATCTCCCGTTCGATCTTTTTACGCCCGACGTTATAAACGGTTTTTTTCTTCATAATACGCTCCTAACCAAAAAGGGAAAAAGGGCAGACGTATCTGCCCTTACTCTTTTAGTTTTTTTCTTCGCGGTTCGCTTTCGCTACGGTGTTGCGGTTTTTTGCCGCGTCAATACGCGCCTGCGCCGCCGCCGTGCGCGCGTTCGCCTCCGCGATCTGCTTTTCGCGTTCTTCCTGCATCATCGCTTGGCGAGCCGCAGGGGATTGTTTCGCCTCTTCCCACGTCGCTTTCGATTCCGCTTTTACCGCGTTAAAGTTCGCCTTGTCTACTTCGTGCTGCGCCTTTGCGTTTTCCTTCATGTCCTTGAATGCCTTTTTGAAAAAACCCATTTTTGTTTTCTCCTTTTATTTTAATTTTTTATTTTTTATGGTGATGTCACAACAAGCGGTTGATTAGCCTTAGCAATCTACCGTAGGAAAACGCAAGCAAGACAAGCAGAATGCAAGGGCGCGTACCCGCTGTGGTACGAAACCGCGCGTTATGCGAAGTATTGCGTAGCGTTTTGTAGGTAGAAATCTACCGAGTGTTGGAACAGAACCTCCTTTTATTCGCCGAGCAATTCGTTCGTAAGAGAAAGAATCGTTTCGCCGTATTTATCCTTGCCTTTTTGCTGCAACACCCGATACAGGTAGTAATTGAGTGCCGATAAGCCAAGCCCGACAATTCCGACCGCGACCCCTACGGGCATCGTCCAAACGTAGCTTGCGAAAACCACTTTCATCGCAAGGCACATACCCGTCCCCATGATCAGCGCCGCAAAAATCCCAAATGCGAGCGCAAAAATCAGCGCGGGACGTTTTGCTTTTTTATCCAAAGCGATCAGCTCGTCAAAGATCGTTTGCGGTTTTTCCTCGTAATCGCCGCGGATATCCTCTATCAATCTTTTTTTGCTTTCGTCCATAATGTTTCTCCTTTCCTTTCAGCTTACACCCTTATTATACGGAGGGGATATTGCTCTTTTATCAAAAATCCGTAAACCGTTTGCAAAGGTTTTGTTAAGCTTTTGTTAAACCAAGCTCGTCTTTTTGAGCACGATATTGCTGATCGCGCCCAAACCCACGGCAAACATACCGCCGCCCGCCAAGCACAGGACGATATGCAACACGCCCGCGTCCAAGGGGCTTGCGATCGATACCATCATAAACAGGAACATTCCCAACCCGAACGAAAGCAGCAAAGACAGCCACGATCTGTGCTTTCCTACGACGCTCATTACCAAGAAAATTGCGACGAAAATAGACACCAGCAACGTCTTGCTCACGATACAGCAAACAATATTATATACGTTAAATCCGTCCATGGTATAGGGCAAGCCCGCTACCTTGCCGCCGATCAGCGCGCCTACCGTAAAGCACAAAATCATGATCGCGCCGCCGATAAAGCAAACCGCCGTTTTGGATATCACGTAATCCGTCTTTTTCGCACGGACGGTGAACAGGTTCTTTGCGTACCCGCTGCGGAAATCCTCCGCGACGAACAGACAAACGAGCACCGCGATCGCAAAATACATCATATTGATATTGCACATGGACGTAATGCTCATGCCCATACCCATACCTGCGCCTGCGCCAGCGTCTGCGCCCGTACCCGCGGAGCTGACCGCCCCGAATATCTGCCAGACGTTTTTAAAGCCTTCCATCACCGTTTCTGCGCCCGTCTGCGGATCGACGGACACCTTTCCGTCCATCATCGTCGTCATCACCAAGATCAAAACGGGCACGACGAGCGATATCCCCGCCATAATATAGACGAGCGGCGAGGTAAACATACGCCTCGTATCCACCCGCAGCATGCTCTTTAACCGCTTTGCAAAGGTATTCTTTTCAAACTGTTTTTCCATGATTATTTGCCCCCTGCATCAAGTCGATATAGTATTCTTCCAACCCGATCTTATCTGTGCCGATCTCGTTGACCACCACGCCGTAGCGGTAGAGATATTCGACCACCTCTTCGGCGCGCACGTCATCGTACACCCGCAAATATCCCTTTTCGTCCTCTTCGACGCGAGCGTATTTCGCTGTCAAGAGCGCTTTGGCTTTCATCATATCCTTCGCCTGCAAAGCCACAAACGTACGACAGCTTTTTTCCAGCTCCGCCGCCGTCATCTCTCTGATCATCTTGCCGCCGCGCACGATCCCGTAATGGGTAGCCACCTTTTCAAGCTCCCCTAAGATATGGGACGAAACGATGACCGTGCAACCCCGTTTCGCCACGTCCGTCAACACTTCGCGCATGATACGCATACCGTCTGCGTCCAAACCGTTGATCGGCTCGTCCAAAACAAGCAGCTCGGGCTCGCCAAGCAGAGCCATCGCAATACCGATACGCTGTTTCATGCCCAGCGAACAGTTTTTGTATTTATTGCCCGCCGCGCCTTCCATGCGCACCAGTTTCAATACGTCCCGCACCTTTTCTTTTGCGTTTTTTAAGGACAGGTTTTCCGCCTGTATCATCAAATTATTCCATACCGTGCAATTTTTAAAACAGCCGGGGCTTTCGATCAAAACGCCGATCTTTGCGCGCACGTCCTCGTCCGTTAAATCTCTGCCGAACAGCTTGACCTCCCCGCCGCTTGCGTGGATAAGCCCGCAAATGATCTTTTCCGTCGTCGATTTCCCGCTCCCGTTTTCGCCGATAAAGCCGTAGATCGCGCCCACGGGTACGGTCATATTCAACCCGTTCACCGCCTGTTTTGCGCCAAAGTTTTTCGTTAAGTTTCTAATTTCAACTGCGTTTATTACTGCGTTCATATTTACACCCTCAATACACGTCGCACTTGGACAAAACCACCGAGCCCAGCACGTTATAGATCGCCGCCCAAGCCACGGACACCCCAAGACATACCAAAACGGACAGGAAATTTGCGCTCAGACAAGCGTACACCGACGCCCCGTACAAGAACACGTTGAGCATGGGCGTATTGCCTGCCGCCGCCGCAACCCCGACGATCAAGATCCCCGTCCCGAAAAAGAAGGACGACGCGATCGATACGCCGAAGTATCTTCTGAAAATCACGTTCAGGAAAACGTACAGGCTCGCCCAGCCGAGGCTCATCAGGATTTTGCCGAGCAACGCGCTGACAATGCCGACGAAACTCACCTTAAAGGACGCCTGTACCAGCGCGCCCGCAAGCACCGTACCCAACAAATACGTTATGCACATGCACGCCATCGAAAACGCCCCGATCGCCGTTTTGGAGATCATATAATCTTCCTTTTTTGCGTGCGTGGTAAAGAGCTGTTTGACGTATCCGCTCTTATAATCGTGCCCGATAAAGATCGACACCATGATACCGCCGAAGATAAACACCATGTTCATATTCGCGTAATCGGCGATATTTTTAATGGCATACAGCGGTTCTTTTGCCGCGATCACTTGCCACGTGTTGGTATACAGCGGCTCGACCACCCCTTCCGCGTTTTCCATGCTCGTCATGCCGAGTATCATTGCGGGAATGATCGCCGCGATCGCCAAGAAAATGTAAAAAAGCGGCGTGTGGAACAGTCGGTAAAAATCTACGCCGAGCATGCCCTTAATGCGCTTGGCAAAGCTAGGATTTTCAAATTTTAATTCTCGTACCTTTTCCATATCACACCCCCTTTCGGCTCATGAGTTCGACGTAGTATTCTTCCAAGCCGATCTTGTTTTTCTTG
This sequence comes from Clostridia bacterium, assembly GCA_017462505.1. Next base: position 7,679 of record JAFTQY010000056.1, on the reverse strand, counting down.
ATTTCCCGTACCGCGTGCCCGCTTTCAAGCAAAGCGGTTACGATGCTTTCCGTATCGTCCACGTCGTACACGCGCAGATACCCGTCCTCTTCGCGGACGGAAGTAAATTTCGCCGACAAAATCGCCCTTGCGCCCTGCATGTCCGCCGTTTTCAAGGACACGAACACCCGCGCGCGGCTTTCCATTTCCTTGGCGGTAAGCTCCTGTACCATGCGCCCTTGGCGGATAATGCCATAGTGCGTGGCGATCTTTTCCAGCTCGCCCAAGATATGGGACGAGATCAACACCGTGCACCCGTACGTCTTGGTGATATCGACGAGAATTTCGCGCATGATCCGCATACCGTCCGTGTCCAAACCGTTGATCGGCTCGTCCAAGATGAGCAAAGCGGGGTCGCCAAGGAGCGCCATCGCGATACCGATACGCTGTTTCATACCCAGCGAACAGCTTTTAAATTTGATCTTCGCGGAATTTTCCATGCGGACGATCTTCAAGACGCGCGCAATTTCCTCGTCGGCATTTTCCAGTCCTAAATTCAGCGCCTGCATTTTAAGATTTGCATACACGCTGGACGAGGGGAAACAGCCCGCGTTTTCAATGAGCGCGCCCACCCGTGCGCGCACCCCTGCGTCCGTATACGGCTTGCCGAACAGGCGAATTTCGCCGCCGTCGGGCACGAGGTGTCCGCACAGCAATTTTTCCGTCGTGGATTTCCCGCTCCCGTTTTCGCCGATAAAGCCGTAGATCGCGCCCACGGGTACGGTCATGTTTAAACCGTTTACCGCGTACATGCCGCGAAAGCTTTTGGATAGATTTCTGATTTCGATCGCGTTCATAATTTTCTCCGTTTTCGTTATTTTACATATATTGTAAAAGTATCCTATCAAAAAAATGTTCTTTTTCGGCAAAGGTTTTATTAAGATTTTGTAAAAGAAATGTAAAAGCAAGATGATCTTGCAGCCAGACTTACAACCTTGCCTTCCGTGTGTTTAAAAAAACCGCTTTCGTTTGGGAAAACTATCGACCGCATATTGAAAAACTCGCCGTGAGCTGTATCACTCACGGCGAGTTCGCCTATTTTTACGTTTTGATTATATTACAAAGTTGCGATAACTTCCACCTCAACGAGCACGTTTTTCGGCAAGGTTTTAACCGCTACGCAGCTACGCGCGGGGTTGGTCGTGAAATATTTTGCATACACGCCGTTAAACGCCGCAAAATCCGCCATGTCCGCCAAAAAACAGGTCGTCTTTACCGCTTTTTCAAAGCCGCTGCCCGCCGCCTTTAACACTTCGCCGAGGTTTTGCATAACCTGTTCCGCCTGCCCCTCGATCGTCGTCGCCTTCACGTTGCCGCTAACTGGATTGATGGGGATCTGCCCCGAGGTAAACACCATGTCCCCGCACACGATCGCCTGCGAATAAGGCCCGATTGCCGCGGGAGCTTTGTCCGTAGATACTTTTTTAAGCTGTGCCATAATTTTTCTCCTTACTTTTGCCGAATTTTATAAAAGCTTAAACCCAAAATCCTTCAACGCCTGACGAATTTGCGCGATATGCTCGTAATTTTTCGTTTCCAGCACGATACGCAAGTAACACCCGTTGACGTCCGAACCCTCGTTGGCGCGTTCGTGGTGTACGCTGGTGACGTTGCCGCCAAGGTCGGCAATGATACGCGACACGTTTTTAAGCTGACCGGGCTTGTCCATCAGCTCGATCATGAGTTGGCAGCTCCTGCCCGACATCAACAAACCGCGCTTGATCACGCGCGAAAGAATGGTTACGTCGATATTGCCGCCCGAAAGCAAGCACACCGCTTTTTTGCCTTTGAGGTCGACTTTACCAAACATTGCAGCCGCAACGCTGACCGCGCCCGCGCCCTCGGTAACGAGTTTATGTTGTTCCATCAGCGCCAAGATCGCCGCCGAGATCTCATCGTCCGTCACCGTCACGATCTCGTCCACGTATTTACTGCAAATTTCGTACGTGAGATCCCCCGGTTTTTTCACCGCGATACCGTCTGCGATCGTCGATACGGACGGGAGCTCTTCCACTTCGCCGTGCTCGATCGCATTTTTCATGGACGGCGCACCCTTTGCCTGCACGCCGATCACCTTGACGTTGGGGTTGAGCGTTTTAATGGTATAGGCGATACCCGAAATCAACCCGCCTCCGCCGATAGGCACGAGCACCGCGTCCAAATCGGGGAGCTGTTCGGCGATTTCAAGTGCGATCGTACCCTGTCCCGCGATCACGTCCTCATCGTTGAACGGATGCAAGAAAGTGTACCCCTTTTCATCGCGGAGCTGTAACGCTTTTTGATAAGCGTCGTCGTACACCCCTTCGACAAGGCAAACTTCCGCGCCGTAGCTCTTCGTCGCCTCGACCTTGGAAATGGGTGCGCCGTCGGGCAGGCAAATCACAGCCTTAATGCCGTTTTTTTGCGCCGCAAGCGCCACGCCCTGCGCATGGTTGCCCGCCGAACAGGCAATCACGCCGCGCTGTTTTTCTTCCGCGGAAAGCTTGGTCATTTTATAATAAGCGCCGCGCACCTTGAACGAGCCGGTAATTTGCAAATTTTCCGTTTTTAAATACAGCTCTACGCCGGGGCAGAGCTTGGGCGCGTACAGCACGTCCGTTTTTCTCGCTACGCCTTTGAGCGCGTTGCTCGCGCGGTATACGTTGTCGATCGTAAGCATAATTTTTCACCTCGTAGTGGGTTTCGTTGCGGGACGTATAGCCCCCTTTATAAAAGGCTATTGATAAATTGTTCTGCGCAACGGGCAGATCTGCTACCCTTGCGGATGGCAAAGGCTTCCGCTTGAACGTCCAATTCGTTTTCGTCCATAACAATTCCGTTGCGTTTTGCAAGCTCCCGCACGATAGACAAAAACAGCTTTTTGTCGGGCTTGGAAAAGAGCACCGTAAGCCCGAAACGTTCGGATAAAGACAGCGTTTCTTGTAGAGTGTCGTTTCTGTGCACGTCGTCGCCCTCGCGATCGCCAAAGCTTTCCTTGACGATATGCCGACGGTTGCTCGTCGCATAGATCACCGCGTTGTCCGCCGTCGCGCTTGCCGAGCCTTCCAGCGCTGCCTTTAACATACTGAAATCGTCGTTGTTCTTGTTAAAGGACAGATCGTCGATAAAGATAATGAATTTTAAGGGGTTGCCGCTGACCTTTGCCATCACGTTGGGCAGGTATCTAAGCTGATCTTTTCTCAGCTCGATCAAGCGAACGCCCTCGCCGAAAAACTCGTTTGCCACCGCCTTGACCGTGGACGATTTGCCCGTGCCCGCGTCCCCGCAAAGGAGCACGTTTGCCGCAGGTCTGCCCTCGATAAACGCGCGGGTATTTTCCACGACCTTGGCGCGTTCCTTTTCGTACCCGATAAATTGCGCCATGCTCGTCTTATCGGCGCTGACGATCGGCTCGATCTCCTTTTCGTCCGAAAGACGGAACATACACCGCGACGAAAAAATGCCGTAGCCGTACTTGTGTAGATTTTGCAATCTTTCGTCGTAGACCCCACCCATGTCCGCATTCACGGACAAAAAGTTAGGCAATTCGTCCTCGTTTTCGCCCATGTCTGCCGCGAAATCCTTGCGGGAAAGAGCGCCGAAAAGGGCAAACGCCGACAATTCTTTCCTTGCCGCCGTTTCCACGTTTTTATCAGGTGTTTTGTCCGCCGCCACGCATTTTACGTACACGTTTTCGTCCTCGGAAACGAGCCGCACAACGCTGTCCGTCAGCGACCCGCCGTCCTCGTAAACCAGCTCCGTAAACGCCGCGTATGCCTTGCGTTTTTCGTTTTGGCTCTCCGCCAAGCAATACCGCTCAAACGCCTTAAACAAGGGCTTTTCGGTCACTTTGCGGAACACCGTGCAAAGACAAAGCTTTGCATAAATTGCATTCAGTTCCTTGTTTGCCATATCTTTTTCCTTGAAAATCAAAGATTTTCGATAATTTTATCCGTCATTTCTTCGGTCGTAAGCGCAGGCGCGCCATGCGCCAAATCCGCCGTACGGAAACCTGCCGCAAGCACCTTATCCACCGCGCCTACGATATCCTCGCTTGCCGCCGTTTCGTCGAACGCATACAAGAGCATCATCGCCGCCGACAAAACGGTTGCGATCGGGTTCGCCTTGTTTTGCCCTGCGATATCGGGGGCAGAACCGTGGATCGGCTCATACAAGCCGCGCTTGCCCTCGTTCAAGGACGCGGACGGCAACATACCGATAGAGCCCGTAATCTGCGACGCCTCGTCCGACAAAATATCGCCGAACATATTGCTCGTGACGATCACGTCGAATTGCGACGGGTTGCGCACAAGCTGCATCGCCGCGTTGTCTACCAGCATATCCGCGACCTCTACGTCGGGATATTCCGCCGCGATCTCGTGCACGATCTTGCGCCAAAGTCTGGACGTTTCCAACACGTTCGCCTTGTCGATGCTCGTCAGCTTTTTGCGGCGTTTTCTTGCCGTTTCAAAGGCTACGCGCACAATACGTTCGATCTCCATACGGCTGTACGCCTCGGTGTCGTACGCCTCTTCGCCGTACTTGCCCTCGCGATAGCCGCGCTCGCCGAAATAGATACCGCCCGTAAGCTCGCGCACGATCATAATATCAAAGCCGTTTGCCACGATATCCTCGCGCAAAGGGCACTCGCCTTTCAAGGCAGGGTACAGTTTTGCAGGGCGCAGGTTGGTAAACAACCCCATCGCCGCACGAATACCAAGCAGAGCCTTTTCGGGGCGTACGTTTCCAGGGAGAGTATCCCATTTCGGACCGCCTACCGCGCCGAGCAACACGCTGTCGGAAGATAAACACCCCGCCACCGTTTCTTCGGGCAGAGGCTTGCCGCAAGCGTCGATCGCCGCGCCGCCGATAAGGTAGGGCGTAAACGTAAAAGCAATATCACGTTTTTTGCCGACCGCCTCTAAAACGCGCACCGCGCTTTCCACGATCTCAGGGCCGATACCGTCCCCTTTCAATAAGCCGATTTTATAATTTTTCATACTTCTCACCTATGCGCTTTTTCGCGCCGTTGTCTTAACGGATAACGCCCTTTTGAATGGACGAAACCAAGCCGCCGTTTTGAATAATTTCCTGAATAAACGCGGGGAAGGGCTGGGTTTTAAAGCTCTTGCCCGTCGTGCGGTTGTAGATAACGCCGTTATCCAAATCCGCCTCTACCTTATCCCCGTCGGCAATGCCGTCCACCGCCTCGGGACATTCCACGATCGCAAGCCCGATATTGATAGAGTTGCGATAGAAAATACGGGCAAAACTACGCGCGATAACGAGCGAAATACCGCTCGCCTTGATCGCGATGGGCGCGTGTTCACGCGAAGACCCGCAACCAAAGTTATAGCCCGCCACCATGATATCGCCGTCCTGTACTTTGTTGACGAAATCCTTGTCGATATCTTCCATACAATGGGACGCGAGTTCTTTTTTGTCGATGGTATTGAGATAACGGGCGGGAATGATTACGTCCGTGTCCACGTTATCGCCGTATTTGATCGATTTTCCGTTAAAAATCATTTCAGCACCTCCTCGGGCGACGCGATTTTCCCTGCGATCGCGCTTGCCGCCGCTACTGCGGGCGAGGCAAGATATACTTCGCTGTCTACGTGGCCCATGCGCCCGACGAAGTTTCTATTCGTCGTGGCAACGGCGCGTTCGCCTGCCGCCAAAATACCCATATACCCGCCAAGGCAAGGCCCGCAGGTGGGCGTAGATACCACGCAGCCCGCCTCAATGAAAATTTTCACCAAGCCGTTTTCCACCGCCTGCATATAGATATCCTGCGTTGCGGGAATGATGATCGCGCGGACGCGCTTTGCGATTTTTCTTCCCTTTAAAATTTCCGCCGCCTCGGCGATATCCTTATATTGACCGTTGGTGCAAGAACCGATAACGACCTGATCGATGGCAATATCCCCGATCTCGTCAAAGGTCTTGGTGTTTTCGGGCAAATGCGGGAACGCCACCGTCGGTTTGATCGTGGACAGATCGATTTCGTACGTTTCGTCGTAGATAGCGTCCTCGTCTGCCTTGTACGCGATAAATTCGCGGTCAGAACGCGCTTTTACATACTCGATTGTCTGTTCGTCCACCTCGAAAATTCCGTTCTTTGCGCCCGCCTCGATCGCCATGTTGGAAATCGTCAAACGATCGTATACGGTCAGCGATTGCACTCCCTCGCCGACAAATTCCATGGATTTGTACAGCGCGCCGTCCACGCCGATCTTGCCGATAATGTGCAAAATAACGTCTTTACCCGACACGTATTTGTTCAGCTTGCCTTTCAGGACAAATTTGATTGCGGAGGGCACTTTGAACCAAGCCTTGCCCGTCGCCATGCCGCACGCCATATCCGTCGAGCCTACGCCCGTCGAGAACGCGCCGAGAGCGCCGTACGTGCAGGTATGGGAGTCCGCGCCGATAACCACGTCACCGGGCACGACCAAGCCCTTTTCGGGGAGCAACGCGTGTTCGATACCCATTTGCCCTACGTCGTAGAAGTGGGTGACTTCGTGCTTGTCGCAAAAGTCACGGCACATTTTGCATTGGGTAGCCGCTTTGATGTCCTTGTTGGGCGCGAAATGGTCCATGACCATCGTAACCTTGTCTTTGTCGTATACTTTGGTCGCGCCGATTTTTTCAAACTCGCGAATGGCTACGGGGGAAGTGATGTCGTTGCCGAGCACTCTGTCCAAATTGACTAAAATGAGTTGCCCTGCTTCGACGGACTCCAAGCCCGCGTGCGCCGCGAGTATTTTTTGCGTCATTGTCATTGACATAATTGATTTACCTCTGATTTATGTGTTACTTTCAATACTTACACTCGATAAGTGACCGAGCACCAACGCCCGATATCCGTTCGCCCGTCGTAAAAACGTAGATGCGAGCAAGACGAGGCGGCGCGAAGGAGCGTACAAATAGTACGTGACCGAGCACCAACGAAGTATTGCGAAGTATATCCGTTTTTACTTATTAATGATTGCGCCTTTATCCGCCGAGCTAACCTGCGCCGCATAGCGTTTCAGATAACCGCTGACTTCCTTTTTCTTGATGGGCATTTCCGCTTTGCGCTTGGCAAGCTCTTCCTCGGAAATATCGATCTTGATGGAATAATTGGGGATATCGATGGAAATGATATCGCCGTTCTTCACGTACGCGATCATACCGCCGTTCGCCGCTTCGGGGGAAACGTGACCGATCGACGCGCCGCGCGTAGCGCCCGAAAAACGACCGTCGGTGATGAGCGCAACGTCCTTATCCAAGCCCATACCTGCAATAGCGGAAGTGGGCGAAAGCATTTCGCGCATACCAGGACCGCCGGCAGGACCTTCGTAACGAATGACGACAACGTCGCCTTTCACGATCTTACCGCCGTAGATTGCCGCGATACATTCTTCTTCGCTCTCGAATACCTTCGCAGGTCCTTCGTGAACGAGCATTTCCGCCGCCACCGCCGCGCGTTTTACCACGCAACCGTCAGGTGCAAGATTGCCTTTTAAAACCGCAATACCGCCCGTTTTGCCGAACGCGTTTTCGGGTTTTCTGACAACCTCTTCGTCGAGATTGACCACCCCTTTGAGGTTTTCTTTCATCGTTTTGCCCGTTACGGTCATGACCGAAGTATCCAAAAGCCCCAGCGTTTCCAGCTC